>JAQBOY010000167.1 GCA_028287805.1 Mucilaginibacter sp. | reverse complement strand
CATTTGCCTCAATTGCGGGGTCTTTCCCGTTTAAGCCGGGAGATTTATCATAACCATTAAAGCTGGTAGCTTCGGTTAAATATAAAACCACTTCATCCGCGTTTGAAACCTCCAGCGTATTGTTTCCGGCTTTAACAATTCCGCCTGTGTTTTTTACTTTCAGGTCAATCTGAAAATTCATCCCTTCGCCGTTTGGTTCGTCATATATTACCTGCAGCGGTTCGTTGTCGCGGTTGGCCACATATTTTGGGGCTTTCCCCTTTAAAATCAGTTCATCATTATATGTGTCAACATTAAAACGCAGTTTGCTTGACAGGGTTGCATTAAAACTGATAGCATTTTTATGATCGGCTTTTATCCTTACTACCATTACGTGCGCCGGATAACTGATCCATGCCTCCCGGGTATAAGTTATGCCACCGGCCTTATAGGTTACCGTAGCTATCGCGGCATTGATGTCAAGATCCCGGTAGTAACTATTGGTTACGGTATCGGTTAATTTAAAATGGAGATAAAGGTCGCCTAAAGGCAAATATCTTGCAGAATACGTTCCCTGTAAGCCTTTTTTAAATAATGCCGAGCCCTTTATATAATCACCTTCAAATATAGCCTGCCTAACCTGTGGTAAATATTCCGGTCCTTTCGGATTATTGCCATCAACCGGGTAACCCGACCATAAAGTATGATCATTTAACTGAAACCTTTCTGTACCAACTCGCCCAAAAACCATGGCTCCCGTAGTGCCATTACCCAAAGGCAAGGCTTCTTCCCAGGCCATAGCAGGTTTATTATACCATAGTTTCAGGTTCGGATCGTTTTTTACCTGACCTACGGTCGCTGTGCTGCTCAATAAAAAAACAGCAGCCAGATATCTATATAAATCCATTTTCCTTATTTAAAGATTATAAAAGTACGCTACAAATCAGCCGACCTAATTCCCACCGAGCTCTTATACCTGTTTATTTCTATACGGATATAGTGCGACTATGATATGCCTCCACCTTGTGTGATCCGGTGGAAGTACCAGCCCCCAAGTGAGAATTCGATGCTGTATTGCTGAGCGATGCACCATAAATGCTTACCGTGCTACCTTTAAAAACTACGGAGCAATTTCCACTGCTCCGTAGGGGTAATACTTATCAATCAATAGGGTAATATAGGATAAATAGGCGTACTTATAACATCTACCACCCCATTTGTAGCTAACAAATCGCTGGTAGCAACATAAAAAACGTCGTTAACCGTAATAGGGTAATTAAAAGTATTGCTATTGTTTGGTGAGCCATTTAATACTTCAATATACATAGTTGAGTTTGGGTTGGTAACAAAACCCGGTATTTTGAATCCCGGAGGATTGGAGGTATATGTACCTGGCGCCGCCATAGTAGTTACCGTAACATCATGGGTAGGTAAATTATAATGCGAATAGGTACCATTAATAATTAAGTATTGAAGATAATTTTTCACATCAGCCGCCGAATAACTTTTCCAGCTTATAGCTGCTTTATTTGTTGAAGTAAGAACAGCCGCCCAAAGCCCGGTAGTTTTGGTAGTTACCATAACATTTGTAAAAAATATAAATGTTTTTCCAGGTTGCTTGTACACATTGGTATCAATACCTGAGTAAATTATAGCATCATACATCCGTCTGAAAATGGTGTCAGTGGTGCTGCCGTAAGCGCGTGATTTCAGGTATGACCAGGAATCTTTATACAAATGTGCGTCAAGCGTATCGGTAGTGCTTCTATGAAAATTTGTTTGAAGCTTATAACAACCTGGTAATACAACTACTGACATAAACAGAAGTACAAAAAGTATTACGGGACAATATTTTATTTTTTTCATCTGAATATTTATTTAAAGTTATAAAAACCATCATGGGCAATTTGTCTTTTTGAACAGTCGCTCATGATTGATCCATAATTCATCAGTTAATATTAATAGGATGGATTTTGAATTAACAGGGAATTTGCATTAAGTACATATTGACTTAATGGCCATAATACCTTATTCAAATCGGCAAAACCTGTCTGTGCTGTACCATAACTTTTTTGCCGCCTTGATACTACAGGGCTCATAATATTTTGGACATTGTTTGTTCGAACCAGATCGAACCAGCGTTTGCCCTCGCCAAAAAGTTCATATTGCCGTTCCTGCAAAATCGCATTCTGCATAGCCAGTGTGGTTGGCAATTGTGCAGCAGTATAAACAGGAACACCTGCTCGTACACGTATATAATTTAAATATCTGAGAGCATTAGCCCCATCGCCGGTTTGATTTAAGGCTTCGGCATAACTTAAATAAACATCGCCAAGCCTGTACATCACCAAATAAACATTCCAGGTAAGTGCAGAAGCAGGCGCTTTTACCAGGTCACCACCGGTCGCCGCATTGTAATATTTTAATAGTTTATCCTGGTGCCCTGTTGAGGTAGATGGTATAGTAGCAACTGCGGCTGTATCTAATGTTTTTGCAAGCCTCGTATCTGCTTTTATCGCTTTCCAGTTAAAATAAATTACCGAGTCTACTTTTACCGGATTATTACTTAATTGAGTAGAAACCGGTATACAGGCACAACCGTTTACTGTATTATCCCACGCAATGTTCCAAATCGATTCAATAGAACCTGCAGGGGCAAGAAACATATTTTTCCAATTAGCAGTAGTTTCCAGATTGGCGCCGGTTGCTCCGGCATATGCTGCCCCGGTAGGGCCTTTTGCCAAAAATAGTTTTTTTGTCCAGGCAATAGCATTTTGATAATCAGATTGCCCGCCTCCAGGTTGACCCGCTCTCCACATATATACGTCAGCAAGGATGGCGCATATAGCTCCTTCACCAATATACCATACCGTTGCGGTTTGGTTTTTCTGAATTAGGGAGTATGCCTTTTGCAAATCAGGAATAATAAGTGAATCGATAAGCGTAGCTGATGCCGTTCTGGGTTTTGCACTGGGTTTAGTGGCATCAAGGTATGGGGTTGTCCACATAGGTGCCGCCCCCCAAAGCCTCACAATGTAAAAATAAGATTCTGCACGCAACGCATAACATTGTGCCATAGCATTATTAATTACTAACGGGGTAGCATTAGGATCATACTTGGGAACCTGTGGAATATATTGAATTGCCAGATTGGCATTTGAAATTGTTCTGTATAAGCCGGACCAGTCAGTTGCAGCGTTATTAATTGTAAGCGCGTTAAATGCCATTTCTGTTTCGGTATTATTTACATATTGGCTTCTGTCAAAATTATCAGACCGGGCCTCTCCCCAGTAATGGTACCTTCCTCCATAACCTTCATCTTTGCCGGTTCCATCACCTGTCATTTCTTCCTGGAAAGAGCCATATATACCTGCTAAAGAAGCAGTGATATCTTTAACGCTTCTAAAGTAAACATTTACAGACACCGCAGAAAGAGGCGTTTCTGTTACGTCTTTTTTGCAGCTGCCTATTATCGCAATTACACCAATAAAAGCAGCAATCCTTATCAGTTTTTTCATCACTTTTTTCTTTTTAAAAATCATGTTCTTATTGTTTTTAAAAACCAAAATTTACACCAAATCCTATTTCTCTCCTCTTTGGATACTTTCCGTTGTCCATACCGGGTGTAAGTGCATTAGAGGTACTAAACTCCGGATCATACCAGCTGTAATTGGTAAATGTCAGCAAGTTGTCTCCATATACATACAATCCAATAGACCTGGCTTTAATTCTTGCCGCGATTTTAGGATTGATTGTATAAGTAAATTTTACGTTAGCTAACCTGATGAATGAGCCATCCTCAAGGTAAAGGCTATTCAGGCCATTGCTGATATCGCCGTAGGTATCCTTATTAGTAAATAGCGGATATTTGGAAATATCTCCCTCATGAAGCCATGAATGATAAATTGCATCAACTGTTGGAGGCGAGTATGTTGAGCTGTTGGTGTTTTGACTATTGGCTGTTCCGTTATAAACCTTGTCGCCAATTTGTGCGTTAACGGTTACATTCAACGTAAATCGTTTATAAGTGAAAAAGTTTGTGATCCCCCAGTAATATTTAGGTATACCGTTACCTGCAACTACCTTATCATTAGCATCTATCACTCCGTCTTTGTTAGTGTCTTGCCAAATAACGTTACCACCCTTTAACACAAGTCCGTTTCTGGTGAGGTGATGTATTGGTCCGGTATATGGCTGCCCATTATCCTGATAACCTGTTGCAGTTTTGCCATCAGCCGAAACACCCACAGGTGTTAACCTATTACCATTAGCGGCATATGAGTTAGATACATCATATTGGTAAACACCTAAATTTTTGTACAGGTAAAAATCACCAACATGGCCACCCTCCTGTATAATATAGGAGCCTGATACAAAAGAGGTATGGTTAGCCAGCTGTTTAATTAGCCCTGCATTTTGAAAAGTAACATTAGCGCTCACATTCCATGTAAAATTTTTACTCGCCACAGGTGTTCCCGCTAAAGTAAACTCCAGGCCTGTATTTTGTATACTGCCCAGGTTAACGGTTACTGTTTTATAACCGGTTTCTGCAGGCAAGGCAGTTGTGTAGAGCAGCCCACTGGTATTCTTTATATAGTATTCAGGTGTAAAGGTTAAGCGGCCTTTTAAAAAAGTCAGATCAATACCAAAATTTTGTGTGGTAACCGTTTCCCACTTGATAATTGGGTTACCTAAGGTAGATGACAAGGCAGCACTACTGTTACCATTGTAAGATGCGCTTGCATTTGAACTGCCAAAATTTAACAGCGTTGAAAATAAATAATTGTTACTTAGCTGATCATTACCTAACTGGCCAACACTATATCGTAATTTACCATCTTCCAGTATCTTTTTTGTCCATGACATAAAAGATTCATCTGAAAAACGCCAGGCAAAACCACCCGAATAAAAGTTGCCCCATTTATTGTCAGGTCCAAATCTGGAAGAACCATCACGCCGGTAAGTTCCGGTTAATATATATTTTTCTTTATAATTGTATCCAACGCGGGCAAAAACAGATTCGGTAGAGAACGCTGTTGCGGTCGTTCCTGTTTTAGTCAAATCGATAGTACCTACATTAGAAGTAAAAACCGATTCATTCAGGTAATTATTATCAGCTATATTAAAATTATTATCCTTAAAACGCTCCCTGCTAAAACCTAATGAGGCAGTTATATTATTATATTTTCCAAGGGTTTTGTTATAATTAAAATAGGTTTGCAAATCATAAGAAAACTGTCTGTCGCTACCGGTAGACCCTACATCAAGTCCGGTACCGCCACTGGTTAATGAAGATGGCGTAAAACTTTGAGATGTAGGATTATTAAACTTAGCATTAAAACTTGCCGTAAATCTCAAGTCTTTGGTGATTAGATAATTAGCCGCGGTATTATATTGTACCAGATAGCTTTCCACAAAATTAGTTGATAAATAAGCATAAGCCACCGGGTTTCTTTTTGATTCTACATATCCCGCCAACGATCCATCAGGGGTATATATAGTTGTCCAGGGATTACGTTCAAAAACTTGTTGAATAGTTGTTCCAACCGGTATATCATTACCCGTTTGATAAGCAAATGATAAATTATTGGTAATCTTAAATTTATCAGAAACCTGATAGTCTACATTAATAGTAGTTTGTAATCTTTTAATATAGCTGTTTATAACTATTGATTGGTCATCAATATAATTTATACCGCCATAATAAGTCAAACCTTTTTGACCACCGCTTATACTTACATTGTAAGTATTTTTATTGGCCGTTTTGAATAACAGGTTCTGGTAATCATTATCGGCATTTAAATAATGGTTTACAGAATCGGTGTTTATTCCATTATTGCCATCGCCCCGGTTCTTCCTGTAGTAGCGCAAATCATTTGCTGAAGCAGTAGGAAGCTGATGTGCAAGCTTACCAAATAAATGGGCATAGCTTACAGAAACAACAGATTTTCCATCAACGCCATGTTTAGTAGTGATGAGGATAACGCCATTGGCACCACGCGATCCGTATATGGCTGCGGAAGCAGCATCTTTCAAAATTTCGATGGATTGAATGTCAGCAGGATTAAGGTAGTTGGCATCTGAATTAATGACGCCATCAATCACATATAACGGACCAGTCCCTGAATTTAAAGTCCCTGTACCGCGTATGGTAATAGTACCTTGACCTGAAGGGCTGCCATTATCATTAGATACCAAAACGCCTGCAGCCTGGCCTTCCAGCGCGTCAAAAAGGGTTACTGGCTGGCGTTCTTGTATCTGCTTGGCTGTAACGGTGGAAATTGAGCCCGTTATATCACGCTTTTTCATGGTTTGTCCGTAGCCGGTTACGATAACTTCATCCAGACTGTTCGTGCTTTCTGTTAGGGTAAGGTCAAAAACACGACGGGTACCTACAACATGCTCCTGGTTAACATAGCCAATATAGCTAAACACTAATATGGCTTTTTCATTAGGCACCGTCAAGGTAAATTTACCATTTGTATTAGTAATTACACCAGTAGTGGTACCCTTTACCTTAACGCTAACACCAATTATTGTTTCGCCTTTAGCGTCAACAATTGTACCACTAACTTTAATGGGGCTTTGTGCTTGTAATATTGATCCGGATATCAATATTACAAACACAATCATAAGCAACCGAATGCCTGGTTTACTTAATTGGGAAAATTTTTGAGTAAATATTTTCATCATAATACTAAATTTTGATTAGGTATTAGTTAATTCTTAGTTTGCTTTGGATAGATTATTGCGCTAAGTTTTTTTTTGAACAATAAAGTCAAATGGGAAGGCTGTTCTCATCATAATTTAATAGCATGGGTTTATAATAATTGGTAATGCAATTACCCAAATTTTTAAATATGAATTATATTATATAATTGGCTAATTACTAAGTGATTTTTACACTGAAATAATGTAATAATTAAAAAGCGTGCTAATATAGGGTAGCCATTGATCAATCATTGCCGATAAGACAGGTATTTAAAATACTGCTTATTTTTTTTGGGACTTTTCATAGCGGATCATTTCTGTTCCGGCTAATAAAAAAGCGCCATGCCCGTGGGGATCATTTAATTCGGTTGGGCGGGTATAGTAGAAATTAATATCTTCATCCATATTGGTACCTATGCAAACGTCCTGCAACTGGCCATCGGCGGTTACTTTACTAATAAGTCCGCGCCACCCGTCATTTGCAATAGAAATATATTTTGAATTGATCCAGCCTTCATTAACCGCATGTGCAACAGCATAAGTGAACATAGCAGTAACAGAAGTTTCTAAATATGAATCGGGTTTATCCAATAGTTGATGCCACAATCCGCTTTTATCCTGGTAGCGGGAATAATTTACAATCTGCCTTAATAAAAGCCCGGTCAGTTCGGCACGTTTTGGATGATTGGCGGGCAACTCATTTAATAGCTGCACTTGCGCCATGGCAAGCCAGCCATTGGCCCTTCCCCAATGGCTTACGCCGTTCATTTGCACATCATTATAATAGTTGTGAAAAAAAAGGCCTGTCATTGGGTCGTAAAGGTATTTGTTAAAGTTTTCCACCTGTTTAATGGCATCATCAAAATATTTTGCATCCCCGGTAATTTTACCCATACGTGCCAAAAATGGCACACTCATAAACAGGTCATCGGCCCAAATGGTCATATTTCGTGGTTGCGGACGGCAAAGTGTACCATCTGGCAATCTCAGTTGTTTATTTGAAATATAATTGGCTGCTCTTTTTAAGTAATCCTTGTATTCTTTTCTGCTTGCGAGAGCATCAACCTCACAAAGGCCGGCCGACATTGCACCACATGCATCGAGGTTGGCCATTGAAAAAAAGGAGCCAAATTCTGATTTTGGCGTTTTGGCTTTATATAACTGTTCAAAATAAGGGATGCTGTTAAATATCAGATCGAAATTCTTTAATGAATAATCCGAATACTTTTTATCATTAAGTACACGGGCAACCTGCATCATTCCAATAGTTAAAACACCATTTACATAAGCCCATTTGTTGTAATGGCTGTCAACCTTTATATCAGCATTTTGTGGTAACCCATTGGTTGATGTATACTTTTGCCCGTTTTTGCTATCTACAAATTTGAATGAGGTGTTTTGGATAACATTGTCGGCAACCCTGCGTACTACTTCTTCGTTGGTTATAGCCTGGCAAAATGTTAATACAGAACAGGATAAAAGCGATAATAGTAAAAAACACTTTTTCATAATAACAGCAGCTATATTATTGGTTATGCATCAAAATTATATTTATAAATACCCAAAAACTATGTTTTACAGGCAACTAATTAAGTTTTATTTACATTAATAACCAACTGTAATTATAACCGGGGATTGATAAATTGTAATGGCGATGAAACCTGCAGGCCCTTATCATCATATAAGGTGAGGTACCAGATGGTGGTACCGGCAGGTGGTTGCGGGGCAAGGATCTGATCTTTAGAAAATTTCACTTGTACAGACTCCCATTTTCTTTTCATTAGCACACTGGTGGTATCAGTAGTATAATTTAACATGGCCTTGCTTACAGGCGCGGATGATTCAAACGCGGCAGTAACAGTATTGCCATTCTGTTTCGGCTCCCGGATTTTAGCCAGCGGTGTAGTTTTATTAAGATAACTATTAATAAATGCAAATATCTCATCATTAACCCATCCATAATGGTGGCTATGCTTTAAGCCGATTTTTATACACAGGTTTTTATCTTTTACCAGGTTATAGGTTTTAGCATAACTATCCGGGTAGAAGTGCGGGTCAGTGGCGCCGTTTAAAAACAACATAGGTATCCTGGTTTTACCGATGTAGTTTAACGGGTCATATTGTTTTACCCAGGTTTGCCTGTCCTGTTCGTTCAACTGCAATAAACCCTGGCGCATGGAGCTGTTTTGCAGCAAGTATGCGCAACCATATACCGGCACAGCTACCTGGTAACGCTGATCGACACCAGCCATCAGGCAGGTAATAATTCCACCCCAGCTTATGCCGGTAATGGCAGTACGTTTAACATCAACCTCGGGGAAGCTCCTTACCAGGTTGTTAGCCAATATCACGTCGGCCACCGCCTGGAACATCCATTGTTCATTAATGCCCGGTGTTATAGCAAAATAAGGTGTTTGCGCATTGTCTTCTTCAAAGCCCCCTTCAATATGTTTTTTCCCGGGACCATTACCCCGCATATCCATTGATATAGCGGCATAGCCCTTTTTTGCCCACATTATGGCCCATTCTTTAAATGCGGTGCCGCCACCACCATGTACCAATATCACTGTAGGCAGGTTTTTATCTTTACTCCGGTCGCCGCTTAATGTACCGGGGGTAGCGTAATATGCAAATACACTTTGAGGCTTACCTTTATAGGTTAACCCCTGATAAACAATACCTATGGTTGAATCCTTGCTTACTATTTTGTATTGCGGAACATCATAAATACCCTTTACATCCCACAAGGTGCCTTTTATCTGCGCCTTACATATAATTGTAAACAGGCATAATGCTAATAAGAATAATTTTTTCATGATTAATACTTTTTGCTTTTATACCTGCGGTCTTTTTCCCATAACAACCGGGCTGTTATAGGCATTGAAGCTGCTATTTTATTTGCATTAATCTCGGCATTGGCCATAGCCGGGTACATATCCGGCCTAAACTCCGCCAGGTAAATGTATTCGTCCCTTACATAATTATCACCACCACCATGGCCTGTACCTGTAGTTCCGTCAACCCTGCCAGCAAATTTACCATTGGTTACTGTACCCATAACTACATCGCAATAGGTGTTGGCAAAAGGTACAACATCGTCAAAACTCAGCTTATAACGGCCGCTATCATAGGCTATCCAAAGCCCCTCGCTATCATATGCTGCATGGTTTGTATCTTCCATACCTTTAGGTAATGCATACGCCCATGTGTAAACCAATGTTCCCTTTGCCGATTTATCGGCATGTACACTTGCCCTGAACCAGTCAATATTGGGTTGAATGATATGATCATAATCAACTATCCTTTTAGCTTCATCATTTAAAATTAAATGACATTCAACCAGTCGTACTAAAGCGTTAGTCAGCATCCAGGCCTGGTTCCATGGGGCGGGTTCATTGGCTTTATAGGTATTTGGCACGCCGGGGAAATAATAATGATTGTTTTCGCCGGTGCGTATAAAATGCGGCAGTATCCAATTATCTATCACATAATCACCTTCCTTAATATATTTTAATGCCCTTGCCTTATAAGTATCCCCAAAATGACAGGCATCGCCAATGTCAACCTTCATGTCCCATAAAGACGGGTCCTGTAATATCAGTTTGGCGCAATAGGTCATGTGCGCTATTTCATCCCCCTGCTCAATACCCGCGCCGGCAGGCGTTACCTCCGGGTTTGATGACGGCCATACAGGTTCTATCTTACCTGTCCATACTATATGCTGTCCGCCTTTTTCGGCAGGCCACAGGTCGTTACGGCGCGAAAGCATTTCATCGCAATAGTAGATCATACGGTTAAGGATAGCCCTGTCATGTGATACCTCATACATTAAGCCACAAGCCTCAATGCTTTTACCGCCATTGCCAAAAACCCACACATTACCATTGCCCGCCGGTGCATCAACACTTTGAATATATGCCTTAAAAGTATTTATTTCATTTTTTGTAACCGGTCCGCTAAGACTTTCGAGAATCATTTTTTGTGCTTTTACAGACAACGTTATCAATAAAAACAGGAGGAACACAGCAGCCTTAAACTTACCGCCCGGCGAAAAAGTATATATTTTATCAGCAGCCATACAATTGTTAAATAAGGGGTAATTAAGTAATAAACCAATACTCAATGTTTTGAGATATTGGCATATTAATCAGCATTATTATCATAAACGGCTTTGGGCTATTAATACATTTGATTAAATTATAGCTTTGGCATCAGTATTTAAAACGCAGTTAAAGTTTATTTAAAAATATTTTAAATAAAATCTATCTGGTGGTAAAATTAACAGTGTTAACCAGCCCAATAAAAACCGCAGGCCCGACCGCTAAAACTGAACAATTAGCTGAAGATATAGAATTTGAACTTTTTCAATAGAAATAAGCTAATAACATAAAACTTTGAATATGAATAATCACTTTATTTGTAAACCAATTATTTAATCGTTTAACAATTATAAAATTCAAATGCGGGTAAATAAACAATACTTTTTACCATTGATCCTTGTAACCTCTTTATTTTTTCTTTGGGGGTTTGCGTATGGCTTATTGGATGTTTTAAACAAACATTTTCAGGAAACCCTTAATATTACTAAAACCCGTTCAACCTTATTGCAGGGAGCTTATTTTGGCGCTTATTTTTTAGTTGCCCTTCCGGCTGGTTTATTTATGAATAGGTATGGTTATAAAAAAGGAATTATATTAGGATTGCTATTGTATGCAACAGGAGCATTTCTTTTTTATCCTGCAGCCGAGCAATTAAGTTTCAATTTTTTTCTGGTTGCGTTATTTGTCCTTGCCTCGGGTTTGGCTTGTCTGGAAACTGCTGCAAATCCTTATGTAACTGTTTTGGGCAGCCCCGATACATCAACCTCCCGCCTAAATCTTTCGCAATGTTTTAATGGAGTTGGTTCTTTCCTGGGGCCAATAATTGCGGCTTATCTTTTTTTTGGAGCTAAAAATAGCGCTCCGGGGAATCTTGATTCGGTTAAGGTCATTTATATCATAATTGGCGTTGTAGTATTGGTTATAACCGGCTTTTTTTTGAGGACCCCTCTTCCGGAAATTAAGGAAAGCGATATTGTTTCATCAAAAAGTTTTGATACAAAACCAATGTTTAGCCACAGTAATTTCACATTTGGAATAATAGCGCAATTTTTTTATGTGGCTGCCCAGGTAGGTGTAGCGGCATTTTTTATAAATTATTGTACAGACAGTGGTGCAGGTATCCAAAATGCCAAAGCATCTGCGTTACTATCCGTAGCTTTAATATTATTTACAATAGGCAGATTTATTGGTACTGCATTTATGCGGATGATTGCGCCAAACAAATTACTTACAGTATATGCCCTGGTAAATGTTATACTTTGTATGGTAGTTATTTTAAATAAGCAATGGATTTCTGTTTATGCTTTACTGGCTATTTTCTTTTTTGAATCGATCATGTTCCCAACAATTTTTGCTTTGGGCTTAAAGGATCTTGGGCATCATACTAAAAAAGCTTCTTCCTTTATAATCATGTCTATAGTTGGCGGGGCTTTGATGCCTGTTGCAATGGGCTTGCTTGCAGATAGCTATTCAACCTCCGTTTCATATACAATACCATTGTTTTGCTTTTTAATTGTGGCCTGGTACGGATGGAAAGGATACAGAGTTAAGGACGGCGAACACTCCCCTTTGATAAAAGTTGAATTGAGGCATTAATAGCAAATGATTATTAATGGGAAAATATTTGAATTGCAAAAAGCCCTATTTATTTAATATAAAATTTACCATATGAAACTAATACGCTTTGGCGAACCCGGAAAAGAAAAAACCGGAATTATTATAAATGATAAACGATACGATACATCTGCTTTTGGTGAAGATTACAATGAACAATTTTTTGAATCAGATGGATTAAGCCGCCTGGCTGATTTTGTAAAATATAATCAGCATCAACTTGTGGAAATTGGCGACAATTTACGGTTGGGGTCACCCGTGGCAAGGCCTTCAAAAATTGTATGTATTGGGCTTAATTACAAAGATCATGCGCTTGAAACAAATGCTACCCCACCATCAGAGCCTGTAATATTCCTTAAATCAACAACTGCTATAAGCGGCCCTGATGATGATATTATGATCCCTAAAAATTCAATAAAAACCGATTGGGAAGTTGAGCTGGCAGTTGTAATAGGTAAAAAGGCTTCATATGTTGAAGAAGCAGACGCTGCCAACCATATCGCAGGTTATTTATTACACAATGATGTATCAGAACGTGAATTTCAGCTGGAACGGTCCGGTACATGGGATAAAGGAAAGGGCTGTGATACTTTTGCCCCATTAGGCCCTTATTTAGCTATAAAGGATGAGATACATGATCCTCATGATCTTAAAATATGGTTAAAACTTAATGACAAATTGGTACAGAACGGTACCACGGCTAATATCATTTTCAGGATACCTTATCTTATTGCTTATGTAAGTCAGTTTATGACCCTACTGCCTGGCGATATTATTTCTACCGGTACACCTGCAGGTGTGGGCTTAGGAATGAATCCGCCGGTTTATTTAAAACCTGGAGATATTGTGGAATTGGGAATAGACGGTTTAGGAACTTCAAAGCAGCAAGTGACTGCCTATTCAAAAAAATAACATACATGATTTTTAAACGATTTATAAATAATGAATTTACAACTTCAAAATAAGGTTATAATTATAACAGGGGGTGCCAGGGGAATTGGCAAAGGGATTGCCATCGCCCTTGCAAAAGAAGGCGCTATTGCCGTTATAGTTAGCCGGACCAAAACTGAAAGCCTTAAAACTGTAGGAGAAATTGAGGCATTTGGAGGAAAAGCATTCCAGGTTGAAGCTGATTTAACCAATCCTCAAGCCTGTGAAATGGCAGTAAAAGCAGTTATTGATAAATTTGGATGTATAGATGGTTTGGTTAATAACGCGGGTGAAAATGATGGGGTTGGGTTGCAAAATGGAAATTATGAAAAATTCATGTCTTCATTACATAAAAACCTGGTACATTATTACCTGATGGCCAATTTAGCCCTACCTGAATTAATAAAGTCAAATGGCAGCATTTTGAATATCAGCTCCAAAACTGCTGAAACCGGGCAAGGCGGAACATCAGCTTATGCTGCAGCTAATGGCGGCAGAAATGCATTAACCCGCGAATGGGCAGTAGAACTGCTCCCCTACCAAATTAGAGTAAATGCAATTATTGTTGCAGAGTGCTGGACACCCTTATATGAAAGATGGATCAATAGCATTCCCAATCCTGAAGAAAAATTAAAAGAGATTAATAATAAGATACCTTTAGGCAAAAGAATGACCGCTGTTGAAGAAATAGCAAATATGGCGGCTTTTCTATTATCTCCGATATCAAGTCATACAACCGGGCAATTAATTTATGTAGATGGCGGCTATGTACATCTTGACAGGGCAATTTCCTAAGATAGGAAGATGACAGTCGGCCTGTTTATCTTATGTATGCAGGCCAGTTTTACCCCAGGCGCGATTGCCACATTGAGTTACTGTAAAAATCAGGAGTAATGATAATTACTCCCTAACTAAACTTACTGTGGTCAGCCTATGGCCAATTCAGGCTTTGAGCACCTGAGCAAGGATGGTAATTGCTTGCTTATAAATAACTTTCCCCAATTCGATTACATTGTTGCGCCAATAGGAATTGTGTATTGCATATCAGCGAACGTTTGCCTGTGATAAACAGTCTGGTATAGCTAAACAACAACGTATGGCATACAATATAATGAATTAACCTCGTTTCTATCTGGTGCATTAAAAGTGAAAAACTTACCCATACCCCTGGTAATTTTTCTTTGCATACCACCGCTATGCTGAAATACTTTTAGGCATACCTGTAACTAAAATCCATTTTTTTATAATACTGTTTGATTGATAATAATGCTATATTTAAATTAGTGCAGTCTATTTAGTTTCTAAATCCAGTATATTTAAAACCTTTGAGTAAGATACAAATTATATGCTTTGCTATTTTTTGCATGCTTTTTTTGCCGGTATGTACTTTGTATGCACAGGATAACCTGACCTTTAAAAATCTAAATGTAGATAATGGTTTACCACAAAACAGTGTTTTATCGGTTTTACAAGATCAAAAGGGATATATATGGGTTGGTACTTTTGATGGGTTAAGTAAATTTAACGGGCTTGAGTTCAAAGTATATAAAAATGAGGAAGATAATAGTAAAAGCATAGGCAATAATAAGATCAGTAAACTATTTAATGACAGGGATGGCAACTTATGGGTTGGAACGGTTGATTATTTAAATTTATTTGATCCTAATACGGAAAGCTTTATACGGTTTAAGGTTTCAAATTCCAACGTCAATATCGCTGTACTGAGCATAGTTCAGGATAAACAGGGCATTCTGTGGGTAGGCACAGATTATGGTTTATGCTATATAAAACCCAAAAGCAAGGGAACAAATATCTATTCACTTGTAAAATCAAATATTTGCGAAAAAAATAAAACAACCTGTTTATACATTAACCAGGACAATAATATATGGATGGGTACCGGGCAAACGCTCAAAATATATGATCCGGTTAAAAAACATTTTTTACCATTACCTGCTGTATTGCAAGCAAATAAGAAGCTTTTAAGCAGCACAATAAGAAATATAATTCAGGATCAGTCAAAAAATTATTGGATAGCCACGGAAACTGATGGTTTGTTTTATTATAATGTAAAAGAAAGTACATGCTTCAATTATAACCTTGACAATGGTTTATTAAGCAATACCGTAAGGGCCATATTAGAAAAAGAAAATCATATCATATGGGTTGGAACAAAAAAGGGATTGAATATCATCAACACCAAAACAAATCATATCACTAAGTTTACTTATGATCCACTTAATGTTAATTCTTTAAGTCAAAACTCTATTCGCTGTATTTTTAAAGACAATGAGGCCAATGTATGGATCGGCACATTTAACGGAGGGTTAAATTATATTTCCAGCCAGTTTGATAATTTTTATTCATTAGGTTTAACAAAGGCGGGTTCCAATGGCCTGTCATATAGAATTGTTAACACGATTATTTCTGGCACTAAAGGTGATTTTTGGATAGGTACCGATGACGGTGGGCTTAATCATTTAGATAATACCTTACAAAACAATCACATTTATTACCAGTTTAACGGTCCCAGGCGTGAGTTATTAGGTAATAGTATTAAAGGTATTGCAGCACATGCAGATACCAATAAGCTTTGGGTGGCTACAGGTAGCGGATTAAATATATTTGATAAAATAACAGGCACCTTTACCATTAAAAATATAATAGCCCAACCAAATGAACCCGGTTTTATTCAAAGTTATGTTTTATTGAACGATGAACACGGACTATGGCTGGGTACCAACTTCAGCGGTTTATATTACCTGGGAAATAATAATAAGCTGCATCGCTATCCAACAACAAAGAATACTATTACCGCTTTATTTAAAGATGGCAATAATTTATGGATAGGCTTAAAAGACCATGGCCTTAACCTTTTAAATATTAAAACACAAGCCTTAAAATCATACCAGGCTGATAAAAACAATACTTATAGTTTAACCAACAATTCTGTCCTGTCAATATATAAAGATTTTCGCGGTAGGTTATGGATAGGCACCGATGGTGGAGGGTTAAAGTATTTTGATATTAAGTCAAATCGTTTTTACAGCATAACTGAGGCCCTGGGTATTGGTAATAATACGGTACATAGCATTTTGGAGGATGAACAGGATCGTTTATGGATTAGTACAAACAAAGGGATATCATGTATAACTTTTAATGAATTTAAGGTCCCGTTTAATAAGGCAAATCTTAAAATTGCAAATTATACGGTTACAGATGGTTTGCAAAGCAACCAGTTTACAACAGGTACTGCTGTAAAAACAAATGATGGAAGATTAGTTTTTGGAGGAATTAACGGAATAACCACTTTTAATCCGGAAAACATAAAAGTCAACCCGGTTAAACCCAAAGTTGTATTTACTGAATTTACGATTTTCAACAAGCTTGTACCATTTGGTATTCCAGGTTCGCCATTACTTAAGCCAATTGATGAAACCAGGGAAATAACCCTAAAATATAACCAAGCCTTTTTTAGTATAAAATTTGCAGCCTTAAATTATATCAGCCCCGAAAAAAATGAATTTGCATTTAAACTGGACGGGTTTACTGATAACGAATGGCATTATGTAAGAAAAGTTAATGCAGCAACCTACACTAATCTTAATCCCGGTACCTATTATTTCAAAATTAAAGCAGCAAATAATGATGGTATCTGGAATGAGCAGCCACGCGTATTAAAAATAATTGTACTGCCACCCTGGTGGAAAACTTATTATGCCTTTGCAGGATACCTTGCATTGATCGTTTTTTTATTATACCTGTTTAATACTTACACAAAAAAAACAGAGCGGTTAAAAAGTGAGCTTAAATATGAATCTATGAGCCACGCCAAAGACCAGGATCTGGCGCAGAAGCAATTAAGCTTTTTTGTAAATATTTCTCATGAAATTAAAACTCCTTTAACCATGATCATGGCCCCCCTGGAGAATATGATAAGAATTAATAATGATAATGATAAAATTCAAAATCAATTAAAGCTGATGCAAAGAAACGGCGAACGGCTGATACGGCTTATTAACCAGTTGCTTGACAAGAAAAAACTGGAAGCAGGACAGATGCATTTACAGGCGGCTGAAGGAGATATCGTTATTTTTATTAATGAAATATTATTAGCATTTGACGGGTTGGCTAAACTGAAAAATATTACCCTGAAAATGGATACAGGGCAACAAAGCTTAAACGTTTGGTTTGACAGCGATAAACTTGAAAAAGTATTATATAACCTTTTATCAAACGCAATTAAGTTTACGCATGATTATGGGGAAATAACATTATCAATATTAAAAGACGTTGATAATGTATTGATAAGTATTGAAGATAACGGCTGTGGAATAAAACCCGCCAACATTGATAAAATATTCAACCAGTTTTATCACTACGCTAACAATATTAAAATAGATGGAACAGGTTTGGGTTTAGCCTTTTCGAAAGAATTGATAGAGCTGCACCATGGTAGCCTGTTTGTTGAAAGCTACCCTGAAACAACGGATAAAGCGGGGCACACATGTTTTACTATAAAACTGCCGGTTGGTAAAAACCACCTTAAAGAAACAGAAATAGTTAATAACGTCAAAGACGCTGAATATTCTTCCGATTTTGATCAAACAGGAAAAGCCCAGCTTCAATTAAAAAAAGCCGAAATTTTGAAAAAAGAAGATCGGAGTAGTCTTTCTTTACTGATTATTGAAGACAATGAAGATGTACTGAACTTTATTAAAGATGGATTTACTGATGACTTTGAAGTATATACAGCCAGTAACGGGTTAGATGGATGGAATTTAGCAAAAGAGATAAACCCGGATATTATTATCAGTGATGTAATGATGCCAGGGCTTAATGGTATAGAGTTATGCGGTAAATTAAAAGCAGACATTAATACAAGTCATATACCTGTTATATTATTAACGGCCAGGAGCGAGTTAATGTTTAAAATAGAGGGCCTGGAAATTGGCGCAGACGACTATATTACTAAACCATTTAATTTTACTATGGTTGAGGCCAAGGTTTGGAATTTAATTGGAAACCGGCAGAAACTCAGAGAGCGATATCAAAAAGAAATTAAACTCGATCCTCAAAACATAACTATAAGTAATCTTGATGAAGTGTTTTTAAGCAAGGTTCTAAATTACATTGAGCAGCATATTACTGATCCGGGGTTAAGTGTAGAGCAGCTAAGCCAGGAAGTTGCCATGAGTAAAAGCGCACTTTATAAAAAAATCAAATCGCTCACTAATCAAACCGGTATAGAGTTTATACGCACTATCCGGTTAAAACGTGCCGCGCAGCTTTTAGCCCAGGGACAATTTTCTGTTAATGAAGTAGCCTACATGGTAGGCTTTATGGATGTGGATTATTTTAGAAAATGTTTTAAAGACCGTTTTAAATATACTCCTAAAGAGCACCCCGTGTCTAAAATAGAGCAGTTATAGTTATCTATCAGAAAATATATCTGTTTAGAAAAATCAATCATTTCCGGCTTATAAAAACAGATTTGTCAGGTAATTAATACGTAAATACCATGGTTCATTAATTTGGGTGAATGATAAATTTGGTGTAACAAGATCCAGCTAATTGCCGGGTATATAAACCAATACGCTTCCATAGCATAAAACCAATTTTATGAAACCACAGTTACTCAAAGTCTCAAAAGGACCTGCACAGTCTTTTAGCGTACGTCAGGATCTGGTTCCACATTTTAACAACAAATGGCACTATCATCCTGAAATTGAATTAATCCACTTTAAAAAAGGCCAAGGCACTCAATTTATTGGCGATAGCATCAGGCAGTTTAAAGCCGGCGATGTTATACTCATAGGCTCCCAGCTACCTCATTACTGGCGTTTTGATGAATCTTATTTTAAAGAAGATACAAATCATAGTGCTGATGTTAGGGTAGCTCATTTTTCTGAAGATTTTTGGGGTGAAAAATTTTTGGAGATACCCGAAAATAAAATATTAAAATCAGTATTAGATAAAGCCAGGCGCGGAATAAAAATAAATGGTAAATCTAAAGTTATTGTTGCAGAGCTATTAGAGAAAATGCTGCAATGTGAAGGCTGTGAAAAAATTATTCTGCTTATTCAAATTCTTAATGAAATTGCTCATTGCAACCAGGTTAGTACACTTTCATCAATAGGATTTGAACATAATTCAGGAGCGGCCGACAATGAACGTATTAACGCTATATATGAATATTCGCTGGCTAATTTCAGAAAAAAAATACACATCGAAGAAATTGCCGCAATAGCATACATTAGTCCAAATTCGTTTTGCCGTTATTTTAAATCGCAAACACAGAAAACCTATTACCAGTTTTTAATTGAATTAAAGGTAGGATACGCCTGTAAACTACTTATCGAGAATAAAGTATTCATTAAGCAATTATGTTACGAATGTGGTTTTAATAATTTTGCCAGCTTCCATAAATTTTTTAAGCAAATCACAGGCAAAAGCCCGCTTAGTTATCAAAAGGAGTTTATGCATCAATCATAATAATTAACGCAGCAACAATGCCATTATAAACTGTTAAAACCCGGTTAGTATAATTACTGCCGGGTTTTATTATAAAGAAGAAAAATCGTTTAATATTATTGCTTTAAATGCCTTGCTTTAAATTGTGCCATATATAATGAAGCCGGCATAAGGCCCTTTTTATTCTGGCCTTCCCAGTAACCTTCATTACGATCTTTAAAATGACCGGCATCTTTACCGCCATGTAACCCAATGCAATAATTTTGCCCGCTCACCCATGGGTTTTGCACTGTAGCTTTTGCTACCGTACAATTCCATAGTATTTGCGTTACACCGCTCCATCCATGACCGCTGCCCATATTGCCCCGGTCCTGCACATTGATCTCGCCATCACTAACTATATTATCAAACAATGTACCTGAAGCCCAACGATGGTGCGGGCCGGCATCTGCATGGGTTTTGCTTGCCGTACTGTTATAAAAAACATTAGGGCCGCAAACCTTAGCGCCGGTAACATAATCATGCCGTCCGTCTTCGGCATGGCAATTTATAAACAGGTTAAGCTGGCCGGTGTTATTAAAAGAATAACGCCTGGAGCCAGTAATAATTGATTTGGCATCGGTACATTTACAATCAGTTACAGTAATATTTCGCGATCCCCCCTCGGTGCTTACACAGGCATAACCAAAATAGCGCGATGCTACATTACGCGCCCAGCCGTTTTCGGTATTCCTGAAAGCCAATGCTATCCACCCATGGTTTTCAGCAGTGTCATTGGCATATTCTGATTCGAAGCGGATATTTTCAATACCTACCTCTTTAATACGACCGGCGAAAGTATATTTATAAATAGCACCGCCCCCATACTTAGTTTCCATTTGCATTACTACAGGATTATCAATTGATATGGTGTTATTTTCAATTTTTGTAATGGCCCGTTCATAATACATGTCAAAGTCGCCTGGTTGCCATTGTTTTGTACCTTTTCTTGCTACAATCTGATCCATTTTGAGATCGTGTATCCAATTTTGAGGACTTGGGCGATATAATATGATGTGATCACCAACCTTATACCCATCAGCAGATTGTACATTGAAGGATTTTGCGCCCACCGGTACAAATGCGTCTGTAATTTTAACCCTCAATCCGGTAATTTCTTTTATTGAACCGGTGCCGCTAACATTTAACAATGTACGCTGGCTTGTACCTGTTGCAACAATGCAAGTACCCCCAATTGCCGAACCCTCACCCCTAAGAACAATACCGCTGGCGCTTATACGCAAACTATCAGGTACCTTATAAATACCTTTTTTTAACAGGATAGTACCACGATAACCTTTTGCATCAGGAGTTAATTTCGAAACTTCATTGATAGCATTCTGAATAAGTTGCTGCCCGTTTCCATCCGCAGGTGCAGTAATTGTTTTAATTACCGGCACATCCGGAATGGGTACATCACCTTCGTGATAACCAACACGGCTAAAATCGGGCAGTGTATTACCTTGCTCATCAGGATGATAAGTGAGTGAGCCATCAGGATTTAAGGTTACTAATTTAGACTGCCATTCATCTTTATGGTTATTAAAAGCCAATGCTGTTAATGCAGTTATTGAAAGTATGCCCATGGTTTTAAAAAATCTGATCTTCATAGTTTGAATTGGTTATCCGGGATATTAATTTATTGGCTCAAGCCAAATGGTTTTTAATTTGAATAATTCAGTACCGCTATGTAAGGGTCGTATGTTTAGCTGGTACAGGCCTGCTTTTTTAATAGTTGTTATAGCAATTGTTTGTTTAATAAAGAGTAAAGGCTTATGACTTTCATAATCAGATATAGGCAGGGTTTCAAACTGATATTCCTTTTCGTTCAGGCTCATAACCCCTTCCTGCTTTGCCTGTGCGGGTGCGCATGCATATTCTAAAGTAACTTTGTAATCCCCCGGCTCGGTAATATTAGCATGAAATACAGCGCTGTCTTGTGGTGTGGTCATTTCTATCACACAGGGCACATGTTTCCAGTCGCCAAAATAATGGCTGTAAGTAATACTTTTGATCTTGGTTTTTCCAAAAGGGTGCGCATTTATTGCATCAAGTGCATTTGAAGTATATTGATCAGATACGGTTACCGGAGCATTCGGATCAGGAGTTAGGGGTTTATCAATCAGATCAAGAGCTATTACCGTATTATAGTCATCAGTTAAATAAGGGAGTTTAATGCTGATACCGCCGGTGGTTTTTATAAAGGCCAGTTGCTGCTTGTTAGCTAACAAATAAGCTTTTTTAATTTGTTGCAAGCCTGGTACAAGTATGAACCCGTTTTTAGGACGTTCAAAAACATGCAGGTAAAGTTTATGTGGTTTTGCAGTAGTAAGTCCCCATGGCTGCGGATTAATAAAACCCGCAGTAGTACCATAAATAGCTTCGCCATTTATTTTGAGCCATTTGCCTGCCTGGCGCAGGTATTTAACCGAATACGCCGGCATTCTGCCACTGCTATCAGGGCCTACATTCAGTATCAGGTTACCTCCTTTAGATGATACTGTGGTTAACAGCCGGATAATTTCTTTTGGGGTTTTAAAGTTGTAGTCGAACTTGCTATAGCCCCACGAATCATTATGTGTAAATAAGGCTTCCCATGCTCCTGTTGTTGATACCGTTGCAGGTATCTCGCCATCGCCATAATCTTTAAAATCGCCCAATCCGTTACCTACGCGGCTGCTGATAAGACAACCGGGCTGTATTTTTCTTACATCATTTATCAAACTTTGCGTTTCATCCTTGCTTAAACCTCCGGGCATATCAAACCATATCAATCCCAGTGGCCCGTAATTGGTTAGTAATTCTTTTATCTGCGGAATAGATTTTGTATGATAGTAAGCCTGATAATCCTTTTTAGTTTCATTAAAATCCCACTTATTGCCTCCGCCATCAGGCTCATGCCAATCTAAAAACTGTGAGTAATAAAACCCAAACTTCAAACCTGCATTGCGCACTGCCTGTGCCAGGGGTTTCATAGGGTCCTGATGATAAGGTGTGGCTTTAACAATATTGAAATCAGATACTTTGGAATCAAACATGGCAAAGCCTTCATGATGTTTGGCTGTTATTACCATATATTTCATGCCTGCATCTTTGGCCAACTGAGCCCATTCTTTGGCGCTAAATTGCGTTGGGTTAAACTTTTTAGCGAGTGCGGCATAATCTGCAGCGGGTATTTTGCCCCGGTTCATCATCCACTCGGATATACCATAATAGTTTTTTCCATTCCATGTACCTCCCGCCTCGGCAAACAAGCCCCAGTGAATGAACATACCAAATTTGGCATCTTTAAACCATTGCTGATTAGAATTAGGTTTAGCAGATACTTCTTTATCCCAGCGTTCTGTTTCCTGGGCGTTAACAGTATTGAAAAAAAGTAAAGTTAGAAAGCAGGCGATAAATAAGTATTTCATGATGTTATGAACGATGGTTTAAATTGAACAATAATATAGTTCTAATAATTATATTTTATTGGCTTGTTGTTCACTGTTAATTACATTATCAATCATGCTTATTGGGTTTATTGGCCTGTAGATAGCTGTTATTTAGATCAATTAACTGAGAATGCGAATAATACTCGTAACTCTGGAAACTTACTAAATTCATATAATGGTTTTATTCCATTTTATAATAAACGGTACTTAGTCTATGGAGCCGGATTTTATTTTACCATCGGTTTTTGAACTGTTGGCAACCTCTCCTTTTATTTCGAGCCGGATTACTGAAGCGATAGGGTCATGCGCAACAGCCGGAAGCAATACCTGCAGGCCTTCTTTTTCTTCCTGTAACTTAAGCACTGTTCCATTAGCTAATAATTTTGCAGAGATCACCTTATTTTTTAAACCGGGAATTACTAATTTACCATCGGCCGGCCAGTTGAATACGGAAAGATACAGGATCGTTTTATCGCCCGAAACCTTTTTAGTACATCTTCCCCAGGTTAAGGATGGCAGGGGGCTTGCTGTTGTGCCGTAAATCGATTCACTGTTAACTTTCATCCAGGCACCAATTGCTTTAAGATCATCAATGCTGCCTTGCGGGAACTGCCCCAGCGCATCCGGGCCAACATTAAGCAGGTAATTCCCACCCTTGGAAGCAATATCAACCAGGTTATGAATCAGTGTTTCAGGAGTTTTCCACTTGTTATCGTAGCTTTTGTAACCCCAGGTGCCGTTCATGGTCATACAGGTTTCCCAGTCCTTGCCATCCAGCTCACTCAAGCCCGGTATTTTTTGCTCAGGTGTTTTAGTATCTCCGGGATAGTTAGGGCGTTTTAAACGGTCATTGGTAATAATATTGGGTTGCAGGGCCAGTAATGCATTTAATTTTTCAGCATATTCATCCGTCATTCCGGTTGGAGTATCCCACCATAAAACAGCTACATCACCATAATTGGTCAACAGCTCTTTAACCTGAGGAACGGCAACCCGGTCAATATATTCACTCATTGTAGCCGTAGTTTGATAAGGGTCCCAGTGCCCGTTGTGGTCTTTTGTATAGGCATCGATTCTTGCCGAGTCGGGGTTAGGCCATCCGTCCGAGGCAGCCTTACGCGCTACAGATCCGCCTGGATTGTTCCAATCCTGAGCTTGTGAATAATAAAAGCCGAGTTTTATACCGTACTTTCTACAAGCTTCCGCTAAAGGTTTCAATACATCTTTGCCATAAGGTGTTGCATCTACGATATTCCATTTGCTTGCGTTCGATTTAAACATGGCAAAGCCATCATGATGTTTGGCAGTTATTACAATGTATTTCATGCCGGCATCGCGGGCCATCCGCACCCATGCATCCGGATCATATTTAACCGGGTTAAATGTTTTAGCTGCTGCTTGATATT
Source organism: Mucilaginibacter sp. (assembly GCA_028287805.1). Classification (GTDB taxonomy): domain Bacteria; phylum Bacteroidota; class Bacteroidia; order Sphingobacteriales; family Sphingobacteriaceae; genus Mucilaginibacter. The sequence continues at coordinate 2,411 of JAQBOY010000167.1, read as the reverse complement.
CATTAACGGGTATTTTACCCCGGTTCATTATCCATTCTCCGCCGTGAGCCACTTCCTGCCCTTTATACATACCCGCCCATTGCGCATAATCGCCCCAATGGATAAACATCCCGAAACGTGCCTCCCTCCACCACTTCATCCGCTCATCACGGCTTAATTTGTTTTGTGCTACGACAGCCGTAGAAAAAAAAATTGCAAGTATTAACAGTGTTTTTTTCATTATCTTATGGTTTATAGTGTACTAATTTAGTTAGTTACTGATCATATTACCGCGCTACTTCCGGATGCACTTATAGTTGCAGATTTCTGTTCTCCGCTTTCCTGAATGATTAAACTGAAATGATATGCTACCGGCAATTATCATTCGATCTGATAATCATTTTCAGGAAAATATTTCATCTGCTTTCATCCAACAGAATGTGGATAAGACAGAACAGATAAGCTGATAGCTAATACCGGGCTAATTAATCCAGATCAATGGATGCCTAACAAGTAAGTTCCTTATTACTTCTTCTGCTACCTTAATCGCGTTTGGAGCGCCCTGCAGCATAGCCCACATCTTCCGGTGTTAGTACATAGTTATCAGGAGGTGGATTTTTTATGTCTGCTTTTAATGCTGTGTTAACAAAAGGATAATAAAAGTTATTATTTTTAATAATAGGATTATGATTTCCCACCATATAGCCCCATTTTGCTTTTACTAATTTTGGGTCAGTTAGTTTATAACCGGTTGAAGGAATATTTCCCGGATCGTTAACATCAAATAAAACGTTATCCTCCCAATTCGCATTCATGTACGGACCTGATAAAGATACCGCTGTTTTCCCTCCCCGGATAATATTATGAGCGAAGGCAACAGCTGTTGCACCCATCCCTGCGTTACGGGCAGTCATAACATAGTTTTCCTGGTTGTTAACAAGTGTATTATAAATAATGCAGATGCTGTCCGGTCGGTCATGCGAGGTAAGTTTGGCCCCATCCGCTACTTCGCCATCACCGTTACCTATAGTGATAGCAGGGTTGCAGTTTTCAAAATAATTACTGGATACCAGGTGGTTATCTCCAAAAATGCGTAGCCCCGGTGTATTAAAGAAATAGTTATTATAGACTTTGCTTTTATTACCATGGCGCAGCGTAAATTGCGCAGGACAATTGCGAAACGTGTTAAACCTGAGGGTTACTGCTGAGGCTTTTACAGAGATCAGTTCATTTTCGCCCGCGCATCGTTCAAATAAATTGTATTCCACCACACTATTGCTTGATGACAGGCTAAAACCGCTTAAACCAAACTGAAATGCTTCAGCACCGTTCTTTCCTCCCTGGCTGGCGAAATCATTAAAATAATTGTGGTGAATATACAGCCGCTGTGCTATCTGGCTGCCTGTACCCCGAATGGCTAAAAATCTCCCCATGGAATTTTTTCCCTGAAAAGTGTTATAGTCTATCTCGTGGTCGCTGCCTGCAACAGTCAGGTTTTCTCCATCACCGGTGTTTTCAAAAATATTGTGTGTCCACCGGCAAAAACTGGTACCGCTGCCCAGTTTAGCAGTGGATGACTTATGAGTGAACTTGAATCCGCTGATGATAATATAAGCCGCCGGGTTAACCAAATTAAACCCGCCCAAGCCCCCAATATCGGCCTTGCCCCTTGTTTCGGCACAAATAGTAATTGGCTGGTTCAAAGTCCCCTTTTTATTAATTGTAATATTTTCCTTGGTGGTATAAACACCATCCGCCAGTATAATCACATCTCCCGGGTTAGCTTTATCAATTGCTTTTTGAAGCGCGGGTATCGATGTAACTTTAATACTGCTTGCCAAAAGCATTGTATGGCCCAATAATACGATCAATAATAACAAGCCCGTTTTTTTTGAGCCCCGTAAATTTATTTTAATCATCATTTCTATAAATTAAATAACACTACCTACGAGCGTAGTAAAAATATTCTCTCCTGGCTAATTTTATAACCTGTAAGTAAGCGATAAACCACAAGCTAATACTTTGTGCTATTGGCATATTAATCAGTCATATTATCATTTTTTGGAGGGGTACTACTGAGCATAAGCGCATAGCAATACATTAGGAGTGAAAAAAAGAAGGGCAAGCGACCGTAAAACGTGCTTGCCCGTTGTGGCTCAGGAGGCTGGGCGAATCAGCGACCCTCTGATTAGTGTTCCCAAGCACTCTGATAACCGCCGAGTCCATCAGCATAGCTAATCAACTCTGCAAAAAATGGCAACCGGCTAAGGGTTGAACTGTACCCGATAAATACCAGATTCTTGCGGGCTCTGGTCATCGCCACATACATCCGGCGGATATCTGCAAGGAACCCGATTTCCCCTTCCATATTGCTCCTGGTTAAACTGATCAGCACAATATCACGTTCCTGTCCCTGGAAACTATCGATAGTA
>JAQBOY010000148.1 GCA_028287805.1 Mucilaginibacter sp. | reverse complement strand
GTCTGCCAGGCCTCTTTCCCAAAACTTATCGTTTTATTATTTTGCTTCGTTTTTCTTTTCCGTGACTTCTTTCCGGATATCTGTAGCTGCAACTTTTATTTGCTGCATCGCATTCCTCAGCCTAGTTCCTGCAGCTTTGTTTCCTTTCTCATAAAAGGAAGCCGCCTCCTGTTCTGCCTTAGCAACCAGGTCTTTTAACTCATTAAATCTGTTCATGATAAAAATGTAAATGATTAATAAAAAATTTGTTGGGCACAAATGTGCTGTTTTGAACACTTTTACTCAAATTTTATAAAAAAAGTTGCTCTCCGAGTCGGATAATATCGGATTACTTCATTCCATATAAACTCAATATTTGTCAAAAAATTAATCGATATGGTAACTAATGAAACTAAGAGAGTGAATGGTCAATCTCCGGTATTTGCTAACCAGTTAACTACTGTTGAGGATTTGATCAATTTTAAAAGAGAGTTGCTTTCAGAAATCAAGCAACTTATTTCTACCCATAGCAGTCTCTCCAGGGAAGATTGCCTGGACAGGATATCGCAGAACAGCGCAGGGGCTACGATCGTATGCCAGGCAAGAACTGCGTCCCGTCCTGGGGTTTGAACAGAGTTTTATCGTTTTATTAGATCTGAAATTCTGACGTAGGTAAATTCGTACAAGGTATTAACCTATAAAGTAAAAACTCAGGTTTAACAGAGGAAACGCAAATTATGGAGCAGGAGGCTAACGCTTTCGCTGCTTCCATTTTAATGCCGGATCATTTACTAATAAAGGAGCTTGAAAAAATTGAATTTGATCTGTGCAGCGAGGATGATATAAAACACTTGGCTGAAATTTTTGATGTGAGTTCTACAGCCATGTATTACCGCATAAGAAATTCAGGTTTGTTTCAATTTTGACCTATAGACTCGATATCGATTAACCAATTGCAACCTCTTCTTAATCATAGACTTCACAGATGTGACAGGATTGAGTATTGTAACAAATATCAGTAATCTTTAAGTTCATCAGTGCTATCTAAAATCGGCTCTATAGCCTCTAAAAACTCGAATAAGTGTTCTAAAAATTCCCCTTCTGAGACTACAGCCTAAATCATCTTGATTGTTCATTATCATCTTTGCCAAACCCACTGCCTAATTTAAGGTGATTACTTCTATCCAGTTGCTTTTCATGTTTAAGCTCTTGTTTGTTTTGCAATAATTGCTTTTGCGCTAACATTTGAACAAATGCAGTGGCCCAGCCCGGCAAAGTTGGTGATTGCTCAGTAATTTTTCCGGTGGTATAAGTGCACCGAATCAAAATCCTGATAATAACTATTCAAATTTTTCAGGCCCTTGTCATAATTCTCCCCGATATTGTCCAGGCTAACGTCATGGCCTCCATCAGCGACCCTCATATTCTTGCGGTCAACAACTAATGCCCATAATTATTTTTTATTCTTGGTATTGGCAATAGATACTTGATAATAAGCAAGTTGTATTGAATGCGCGTAATGCTTGTAAATGCCTGATTTTGCCCGATACACTTTTTAATTTGATTATATACGTTTGTGTTGATAAAACATAACCAATTAATCCTGATGAGTAGGATTTAAATGAATATCAATTAAAACCAATAAACACCAACAGTTACCAATTTGTAAGAATGAGCATATATTGAACTTTCCGCTTATTATAGTTGAAATTCAAAGAGCTCAATGTAATTTTTCATAATGGCAATGCTATGTGCAGCGTACATGTGAATAAGTCTGATCTATAAACCTATTATATAACCTAAATAGCCGAATTATGATTACATGAAAAAATATTAAATCGCTTTTAATGATAAGGGGTATCTTCCTGTATCATATGGGAAGATAATTATTAATTTAAACCAGTTAAAACCAAATTATGAACTCAATTTTACAAAACTTTTTTTATTGGAGCAAACTAAAAAGAATGACATTCATTCAGCTAATGCTGTCATTGTTTCTCTTCAATATTTCTTTTGCAGGTATCCATAAACCCAATCGTGCAATCTATAATTATATAGATAAAACCACTAATATAATTCGTAAAGCAAATCCGATAGTTATTAGTGGTGTAGTGAAAAGTAAAGGCGAACCCATGGAGGGCGTTGGCGTGTACGTTAAAGGTACAACTCTGGCTACAACAACTGATAAAAACGGTAAGTTCAGCATCCGTATCTCTGATAATCAGAATAAAACATTGGTATTTAAATTTATAGGGTTTTTTACCAGGGAAATAAGTATAGGTACCAATACAAATATTGAGGTAGAATTAACTGAAGAACCCAACGCACTTAATGAAGTAGTAGTTGTTGGCTATGGTACGCAACGCCGGGGAGACCTTACGTCGTCTATCTCATCTGTAAAAGGCGCTGATATTGCCAATGTGCCTGTCACTAATCTGGATGCAGCCTTGCAGGGAAAGCTCGCGGGTGTTCAGGTAGTACAAAATTCGGGTGCCCCTGGTGATGAAACGTATATTCGAATACGTGGTAATGGATCATTGTTTGGTGAGAACAGGCCATTATATGTGATTGATGGGGTGCCTATGAATAATATTCCCGCAGGAGCCTCTCCTATGGGAGGTGATGGACAACGTATTACTGCAACCAATGACATTAATCCTAATGATATAGAATCTATTGATGTGTTGAAAGATGCTGCGGCTACTGCAATTTATGGATCAAGGGCTGCTAACGGTGTGATTTTGATCACTACAAAAAAAGGTAAGCCGGGTCAGTCAAAATTCAGTTTAAGTGCATATTCAGGTATTGCCGAGATTACTAAGAGACTTCCCCTGCTTGATAATAATCAGTACTTCGATTTGATATCAGCAGAAAGGGCAAACGCAAAATTAGCGCCAGATCCAACTATTGTTAACACGGGCATAAATACCAATTGGCAAGATGCAATATTCAGAAAAGCTCCCATATCTGAATATAACATGTCTGTATCAGGTGGTGACAATAAATCTTCTCATTATATATCCTTTGGCTATTTAAATCAAACTGGTACCATCGTAGGATTACAACAGTTTAAAAGGTTGAATGGACGGGTTAGCTTAGACTTTATGGCAACTGATAAGCTTAAGATTGGTATTAGCATTAATGGCACCCATTCAAATAATAACCGCATGGATAATAGTTTTTCTGGTCAATCTGTATTGACCAATGCATTAATTATGAATCCTAATTTCCCTGTTTACAATGCAGATGGAACATATTTTTACGATGTTAACCGACGTGCGGAAAATCCTGTACTCATTGCAAACACCCTACGTTTTCTTTCGGTTGTTGACCGTTATGTTGGAAATGTTTATGGCGAATACAATATCATAAAGGGTCTTAAATTTAAAACCAGTTTCGGTGTGGACAATCAGGGTATTCAGGATGATCGGTATCAATCTGTACTATTAAATAACAATAGTCCCGCCAGCGGATCCGTCGATTTTTTCACTCAGCTTTTGTGGTTAAACGAAAACACACTGGCTTATACCCTCAATTTAAAGGGTAAGCATAATCTTAGTGCCTTAATCGGCCAAAGCGAGCAGTTAACTAATGTCAGGAGAATTGGTGCAGCGGGTAATACTAATGCTACGGATTTAATACAGTCAGTAACAGGTTTTACCAATCGAAGTGAAGCGAGTGATTATAGATCAACTTCCGCTTTAGTATCCTATTTTGGACGTGTTAATTACAACTATGCTGACCGTTATTTACTTCAGCTTGCTGCTCGTATTGACGGATCTTCCCGCTTTGGTGACAATAAAAAATATGGCCTTTTTCCTACCATATCAGGTGCATGGCACATAAGCGATGAATCTTTTATGAAGGGTTTAAAGACAATTAATGATTTGAAACTGCGTGGCAGTATTGGTGTTTCGGGCAGCCAGGAAGGGTTGGGAAATGATTTCCCTTCATTGGCCACTTATGCAACTGGTATTAATTATGGCTTGGAGCCAGGGATAGCTGCTTCTGCCTTATCTAATAAAGACCTCAGTTGGGAAGCTACTACACAAACTGATTTAGGTTTGGATCTGGCTTTGCTGGATAACAGGGTTAATATAACGGTTGATGCCTATCGTAAGGTTACCAACAGGTTAATCTTTAAACTCAATTTACCATATTCTTCCGGGTTTGCAGTTACCAATGGTGCCAACATTGGACAATTGGTTAATCAGGGGCTGGATTTGAACCTGGGCACTCAAAATATTAGAGGGGCCTTTTCCTGGAGCACCAATTATAACATGTCCTTTAACCGCAATAAAATTACAAGCTTGCCCCAATTAGTGGCAGGAGATCCCAGGAGTTCTGATTTTACCGAAAGTTTGCCAGGTTTATATGGTACAAGTTTGCCAACCAGCATTTATAGGGTAGGTCAGCCGGTGGGTTCTTTTTTTGGGTACATAAGTAAGGGCGTTGATCCGGCAACAGGAAATGAAATTTACCAGGATACCAATAACGATGGTGTAATTAATGCGGCTGATAAAGTGATTATCGGTAATGCACTCCCTAAGTTTACCGGTGGATTCACTAACACTTTTAGTTATAAGGGATTTGACTTAAGTATATTTCTTTATTTTTCTTATGGAAACCAGGTTTACAATCAAACAAGAGCAATACTTGAAAGAATGGGTGGTTACAATAATGGAAATGTAAATACCTTACAGCGATGGACATCAGCAAATGTGAATACAAATGTGCCTAAAGCAGTTTTTAATGACCCGATAGTGCCTCCTGGTTTAACAAATGGGGAAACATCTACGCGTTGGGTAGAGAATGGCTCATTTCTTAAGATTCAAAATATTACACTTAACTATAATATTCCTGCAGCATTGCTTAAAAAAGCAAAAATAAGTAACGCTAAAGTTTACGTTAGCGGCCAAAACCTCGGAATGTTTACCAAATATTCCGGTTATGACCCTGAGTCCCAAAACCAATCGGTTAAGAATTCTCAATTGGGTATTGATTATGCAGTACAACCACAACCACGCACAATTTTGGTTGGTATTAATGTTAATTTTTAAAAAAAAAGGAAATGAAAAAACTTGCTTATATATCAATAATTGTTTTCCTGTCATCATGTACAAAAATATTGAACCAGACACCACAGGATAAAATCACCGAAGTGAACTTTTATAAATCGGCCACTGATGCGGAATCTGCTGCTACAGGAATGTATGTTTCTGCGCTCTCTATTGCCCAACAATTTCCACTGGCTTTTGATGCCGGTTCGGATCTTGCTACAGGTTTGTTAATCAATTACAGCCCGTTTAGCCAGCATGGCATTGCCGTTGACAATGCTATTGTAGCGGCTTATTGGCAAAACAATTATACCGGTATTGGCCGGTGTAATGATGTTTTGAAGAATGTGTCGGCTATGGGTGACAATCTGTTTGCTACCGGAGAGAAACAACGGATTTTAGGAGAAGCGCATTTTCTAAGAGGATATTATTATTTTAACCTGTTAAAAGCCTACGGAGGCGTACCACTTGTTACTGTACCATACTCATCCTTTTCCGAAAATTTCACTATAGCCCGCTCACCTGTTAGTGACGTTTTTAACCAGATCATTGCTGATCTTAAAATTGCGGAGACCAATTTACCCCAAAGCTGGGCAAGTAATATTGATACCCGTGGAAGAGGCACGCAGGGTGGGGCCCAGGCTTTGCTTGCTAAAGTTTATTTGAGCAACAACGACAATGCTAATGCAGCTGCTGAAGCACTTAATGTTATGAATAATACTACCTACATCCTGGTTAGCGGTGCCACTGGGTATACTAATATGTTTTCGCCAAGTATCAAAAATAGTACGGAATCTATTTTTGAAATCCAATACTTAACCACTGCAACCACAGGCAATGGTTTGGCCAGTTTCTATCTTCCCGCAGGTGTACCTGCAGGTATACAACCAGGAAGCTATCAGATAGCACCCACAACTAAAATCATCAATGCATTTGAACCCGGTGATATCCGTAAGGGGGTATCCATTGCATTTAATAACGCTGTACCTCCCATTCCTTATGTAAATAAATATTTAAGGTTAACTGTAGGTACTGAGGCCAATATCATTGCTTTGCGCCTCGCCGATATTATCCTGGTAAGAGCAGAAGCACTGAATAACCAGGGTCAAACAGCCGGCGCTATTGATGCATTAAATATCATACGGCGCAGGGCATTTGGATTATCCCTGACCGCGACCTCAGTTAGGGACTATCCAAGTGCTAATGATGTAGCAAACGGTTATACATTAACCCTGGCCATAGAAAATGAACGTATGAAAGAGCTTTGCTTTGAAGGACACCGTTTTTATGATTTGGTACGCACTGGCAGAGCTGCAACTGTATTAAATATTACTACTAATAAAACACTTTGGCCTATCCCGCTGAGGGAAATAGGAGTTAATCCTTTACTTACTCAAAATCCTGGTTATTAGCCATATAAGCAAATCTATTGTTTGCAAAGTGACAGATGAATAGTAATACAAGCAGATACATGTTGTATCTGCTTGTATATTTAAATAGATCAAAATGAAAAAGAATATCTTTTTTACAATATTGAATATTTTGATTGCTACCGGAGGTTATGCACAATACATCACCACATGGGTAGGTAATACATTTCCGGATGTTGCCAATCATGTGGGCAATTGCGCGCGTTCGATATGGGTATCACCCGAAGGTATTATATATACGGCTTCCAATTGGGATGAAAAAGGACGAAATATTGGCATTTACCAAAATAGTACTACTATTGGTTCAATGGGAGGTACAAAAGATTCCCAGGGTAGTGCTATAGGCGGAGACTCACTATATATTTTTACCGCACAACAGGCCCCTAACTCGGGTTGCGTGGGACGGTATAACCGCATGACTAAAACACGCGATTTACTTTTTAAAGTAAGTAAAGGTACAGGTGACGCCATCAGAGGGATAGCTGTACGGAACGGGGAAATATTTATCAGCGATTTTGCAGACAACCTTGTAACGGTTTATTCCACCGCAGGTGTTTTGCTGCGCAGCTGGAGTGTAACAGAACCGGGAGCCATAGCGATTGACCGCGGTGGTTTTGTTTGGGTAGCGCAGATGAGTACGGGTAAACTACGGCGATATAGTACAACAGGAACAGATGGCACGGTAATACAAATGAGCTCTTCTTCACGTCCGTCTGCAATTTATGCAGATAACACAAAGGGACAGTTACTTGTAGGAGACCAGGGGCCTGATATGAATATCAAAATATACGGTAATCTGTCTGACACGCCAGTTTTACGGGGTATAATTGGTGTGCAGGGTGGTTATCTTGATCAGGCACATGGCATCCGGGGGCAAACCGGCGATAAACGCTTTACCCGGGTAGTAGGTATCGGTCGTGATCATTCAGGTAAACTGTATGTGCTAAACAATCCATGGGGCGGTACCTGGGATTTGGGCCGTAATGGTGCAACGGATCTGCATTGCTACAGTGCCGGGGGCAAATTGCTTTGGAAACTGCAGGCCATTAATTTTGAAGGTAACGCTGCTGCTGACGCCGCCACAGGCGGTACAGATTTTTACAGTGCTAACATTATTTATACAGATAGAGGTAAGGACGGCGGCATTTATAAAGCTAACACTGTTGATCCGTTCCGCTATCCTGATGACCCGCGGATTAACGTGAATGATAAATCGCGCGGATCACATTTCGGGCATTTAGCCGGTGTAAATGGCAACCGGATACTGATTGCTAATGGGCAAAACGCCGATACTTTTTATAGTTTCTATTTTCATCCGGCTACAGATGGTTATATCGCCATTCCCGGTGAGGTGTTTACCAAATCCCGTAATGGCTTTTGCCTTGATTCATTGGGCGATGTATGGACATCGCAGGATAAGACCAATGAAATTCAGCATTATACCTTAAATGGTTTTTCAGCCAGCGGTAAGCCAAAGTGGGGTTCAGCAATATCAATACCGGTGCCTGTATCTATCACACCGTTAAATCGTATAGAATATATCCCGGCAAACGACAGAATGATTCTGGCAGGTGGCAGTAAAGACTGGACACTGATTGGCAACCGGGTGGAAGTATACAATAAATGGAAAGCCGGTAACCGTAGCCCCAACATAGTGATCACATTGAACCGTGCACAGGCAAAAGCCATTACTGCAGCCGGAGATTACCTTTTTGTAGGCTATTATGCCGTGCCTAATATAGATGCGTTCAGTTTGGTAACAGGCAACCTGGTGGTGAGTTTTACAGGAAACGAAAAGGTGTATGTTGGCAACGATACAGATTCGCAATATGGTATAAAAGCCTTTCGAAAATTAAATGGAGAATATTTGGTAACCAAGGATGATTATAATGCCAATAAGGTAGTGATTTATCACTGGGCACCTGTTATAGCGGGTATTAAAAAATAAATCCCAAAGGGATAATATTAAATTAGTAAATTAATAAAATAATATATATGAGATACTGGTGGTTATGTTCGCTGTTGCTGGTTATAAGCTGTTTAAATTCAAATGCACAAATGAAGGCCCCTTATGAATGGGTAAACTATGAGCAGGTGCTGGGTGTTAAAAACAATCTCCGTGCTTATCAATACAATGTATCGGTTATCCGTTCTTCTACATCAACAAATGTACTATGGCCGAGCGAGCAACCCGTTTACACCATACAAATCGTCAATAATCTGAGCGAGCCGTTGCAGGTAAAGGGTAAGATTGACATCATTCGCTATGGCTCCAAAGGCAGACCCAATGATGTATGGCTGCCTGAAATGATTAAACTGGCAGATATATCTTCTATACCTGTAACTGTGAATATTGATGCAAAAGGATATAGCGACTTAGATATAAAACCGCTGATACCGGCCACATTTGGGGGTTATGCACTGGTGCTTGATCTGGGTGAGCATGGCCGCAGGCTTATTTGCAGTGTAGTGCGCACTTTTGAAGCCAATCCAAAAAGGCTGCAGTTTCCTAAACAATCCCTGGATGATATGGGCCCCGATTTTTTGCAAAGGGTAGGTGTGCAGGCTATCAGGATGGGGGTGGATTATACGCCCACAACAGCAAAAGATTATGAAGAAAAAATGGCAGCTATGGATGCAAAGCTGAAGCTGTATAAAGAGAAAAATATTACCGTGCTATTAATGTTTGGAGCGGGTACCGCCGAGGTGCCGCTGGGTATGCCGCGTTCTTTACTTGATAGTAATAATGTTATGCGGAAGACCAAGCAGGATTATGTTTGGCTGCCCTCTGCCGATGCCGACTTTAAAAAATTTGTTAACCGGCTTTGCACAAAGCATGGCTGGCCTAAAGGGCCGGTAACCGCCGTTTCTTTATGGAATGAGCCCTGGGAAGGTAGTTCAATTTCCGGCTGGCAGTCTGATATACTGCGTTACCGCGAAATTTATACAGTGATGGCAGATGCTGTTCTTGATGCACGTAAAAAAGGAGCAGATGTATTAGTAGGTGGGGGCGATTCCAATTCAAATGCCTGGGATAAATTGTTTGCCGATGGAAAGATGACCTTTTTGCCGGTTTTCGACTTTTGCTCTATTCATTATCAGGGTATGGAAGCGCCAAGCATATACCCCGATTGGGTTAACCGAAAATCGCCTCACGGAAGGGTGAAAATATGGGATACCGAAAGCTGGGTAGGTAATACAGATGATCGTATTGGCCTTACGGTGGCAACAAACCGTTCTACCGGGTATGACCGTTCTATGGGTATTTATGCCGGATATATGTCTACTGGTGGCAGGGGAGCAGAACGTTTCAAACAAAAGATATTTACAACCTCGGGCCTCAAAGAGATAGAACGTATCCCTGATACCTGGTCGCCCTCCGTTGCCGTGGCTGCCGTGCAGCACCTGGTAGGAGAAAGGAATTTTAATAAGCTGATGTTTACCAGCGGGCTGCCATGGGTAATGTTGTTTGATGGCTATGAACAGAATGCCGATGATGGAACTGCTGTTATTTGTGGTGATATTGGGGAAGAATTTGGGGCGGAACATGTATTGTTCCGTAATGTAAGAGGATTAAAAGAAGCAGCTGAAAAAGAGCAGATACGTAAGCTACTGGCCGGTAGCGCTATAACCCCTCAACAAAAAGATAGCCTTACTACAGTATTAAAAACTTATCATCCTTTAAGTGGCGGCAAAATGCTGGTACCCGCTGATAGCAGGTTTATATTGTATGACTTTTATGGAAATCAAATAGCTCCTGCTAATGGTTATATCCAGGTGCCTTTAAATGCACAGGGATATTTTTTGCGGACAGACGGAAGCAAAGGATCTTTTTCAAAGTTGCTGCAAGCGCTGAATACGGCCCGTATTGAGGGGTATGAACCCGTAGAAATCAGCGCAAAAGATATGACCGCGCGCATTGCAGAAAAACCTGTAATGCAGTTGCAGCTCACCAATATACTTAACCGGCCTGTAACGGGTAAACTACAGGTATCTTTGGCGGGCCTCAAGGTAGAAGCCCCGGCAACGGTAAGCCTGGCGCCACACCAGGTATTAACAATACCCGTAAAAATTACAGAGGGTAAAGCCGTAGCAAGCAATACCTATGCATTAGCCATACATTTTGACGCCGGGAAAGATGGCATTGCTATGCTTTATGAGGATATGCATGTAAACGTGATCTCCCGGTTATCCATAAAGATAGACGGTAAACTGGATGACTGGCAACAAGCTATACCGCAAACCGTAAGCAGTAAGGGTATAGAAGGGGTAAGTTTAACAGAAGCCGCATGGTATCCGTTTAAGAATTTTGATACACGTGCCGAGGGGTATGCCAATGGCTATATGGCTTATGATGATAAGTATTTTTACTTTGCGGCTAAGGTTGCCGATAACACTCCGCACCCAGGTACCTATCGTTTTGAAAACCGTCCGGATAATACCTTTTTTTATCCGGATACAGCCTATATCATGGATATGAACAAAACGCTTATTGCCAAGGAAAGCCATCTGAGTGCGAAGAAAGAAGATACCTGGGCATTACAGTTACCCGAAGGAGATGGCCGTATAATGAACTATTGGGAGAGTGGTGACAATACCAATTCTTTTGGAGCTGATATAGACTTACCTAAAGATCATTTAACCCGGGTAGCTTTTTACCTGCCCAATATTAAGGTGAACGGTACAATATTAGATGTATATGATGTTGTTACCGGGAAGCTTTTGCTACAACGTAAAATAGATAATTTATGGAATGGCGCTTATGAAGTGTTTGATCTTTCGGGTAAAGTGCGTGTAGCGTTGCATAGCTACGGCTGGTGGTACACGGTAAAACTGGCCGGGGTATTCTTTGATCAAACACCTGCCAGTGGAAATAAAGCTGCTTTTGTAAAAGAAGATTTAGATACAAAAGGTAACTGGAAAAGTGTTTATGGGCAGTTGGGATATTATGTTGTAGGAATTGCTCCGTATTTGCCTGGTAATATTGCTGTAACCCAAACCCATACTGAACTGAAGAAACCATTGCCATGGCCTGCAGGTGTACGCCATTTTACCTATCGCAAAAATCCCGTAACGCCGGATAATTCCGGACTTGGTTATTCTTTTGACAATGTATTGCTGGCATTTAATGTTTTGCCCGAAGGTAAGGATGGTATGCTGGCCAATCCCCCGGGTACTATGCCGCGTTATACCGGTTATAAATGTACTGATTATGAATATGCCCTGAACAAAGTAGCGCCAGAATATGGCGGCGGAACCGAGATATGGCGTTTGCTGGTACCGGGCCTGAACCGGAAACATTTTTTCCCGAGACAGCCAAAGTCAGATAACGAAGGGCCTGTAAGGAACGGTAAATTGGTTATTAATAGAGAAGGGAATACGGTGGTTACAGAATGCGCCATACCCTGGTCTGAGATACCGGATGTTAAAAAAGCTTTGGATGAAGGCAAAACAATTAAACTGTCATTCCGTGTGAATGATGATGGCGCGCCCGGTAGTTGTATGGAACTGGCTAAAGATCGTAGCGTATCAAAAGTAAATGCCCGTGCGTTTCATCCGGACTGGAAAACACATTGGGCCAACGAAGTTGAATTCGCATTTGAAAAAAAATAGATTAATAATAAATGGATGCAATGTTAAAGATGTGCACGAAATGGAAGCAGATACTACTGATTTTTTTATTGATCTTCACCTGTGAAATAGCTTCTGCTCAAACATTAAAAGGATATTCATGGTGGAATCCTGCCACAAATAAATTTCAGGTGATAGAGGGGACGGCAGGAAATAGCAACAAATATGAAACCGGGACATATCTTAAATTCAATAGCAATGCTGCTGATATTGTAATTCGATACATAGTACAGAACGATACCCATAATTTGTTCACTGTAATGCCGCTTACAGGTTCTGCCGGGCTTGATCTGTATGCCCTGGATCATAACGGGAAATGGATATGGGTGCCTGCTCATTTTTCATTTGGCGATACCATTGTGTATCATTTTAGTCACCTGGAAATTGATAAAGCTTATCGCGGAAAAGAAGTAGAATGCCGTTTGTTTTTACCCATAAGCCAAACAGTACGCTGGATGGAAATTGGTGTTCCGGATGGCAGTACATTTACACCACAGCCTTTACAGCCTGAAAAACCAATTGTAGTATACAGCAACCTCATTACATCAACTACGAGTGTTTCAAGCCCGGGGCTGGTATGGACTGCATTGCTGGAGAGAAAGCTTGACAGACCTATAATCCATTTTGATATATCAATAAAACGGATGTTAAACAGGGATGCTGCGCTGTATGTGCTGGATTGGTGCTCTGATGCCAACCTGAAACTGGCAGATGACATGTTTCGCAGCTCTCTTTCTAAAATTATCCATACGCTGCAAACAGCGCATCCCGGGGTACCGGTTTTGTTAATGCAGCATAGCACCGGTAACATGATTGACACTGTGCAGCGTAATGAAATGCACAGAGTTAATGACTTATTAAAGCAGGTATTTACTGAGCTTAAGACAGCCGGTATAAAAAACTTGTATCAATTAACTGATACCGATATTTCGCTTAATATGCATGCTACTACCGATGGTTTGAGCCTAAATGATACAGGCATGCAACAATATGCAGCAGCGTGTGAAAAAACGATCCGTTTAATATTACAGCAATCTATCGGGGAAATTAGTACAACTATCCCGGTGGTGCAAAGCAGGGACGGTTTATATAATTGGCGAAAGCGGCATGCAGAAGTACTGGCATCAAATAAATCAAAAGCACCAATCAATGTAATTATGGCTAACTCAATTATCCATTACTGGGGAGGAGAGCCAAAGGGGCCTTTTAGCCGCGGGGAAGATTCATGGAACCAATGGCTGGAACCACTGCGCGTGCGGAATATGGGATTTGGCTGGGATAAGATTGAGAATGTATTGTGGCGCATTTATCACGATGAACTGGATGGATTTACAGCCAGGCATGTAGTATTGATGATAGGCACCAATAATTTATCAGGCAATAGTGATGAGGAAATTATTGCAGGATTGAAATTATTAGTTCAGGCTGTAGCGCAACGCCAGCCATCTGCAAAAATACTTTTATCCGGATTGTTACCCCGTCGTAATATGGAAGCAAGGGTTGAGCAGCTTAACAGGGCAATTGAACAACTTGCAACCCAAACCGGGGCTGTTTTTATTAATACAGGGAAATTGCTGCTGAATGATAAGGGAAAGGTTGAAGAATCGTTATTTGGCGATGGTTTGCATCCAAATGCTGCAGGATACCAAAAAATAGCGCCAGCCCTATCAGCATTTCTTAAGGATTAACTTATCCTTTATCAATATATAAACCGATCTCAGAGATGAATAAACTAATCTTGTTGCTTGCGATGTGTATGACAGTAAACAGTTTGCTGGCACAAAAAAATAAACATCTTTTAGATTATGTTGATCCGATGGTTGGTACAGCCGGCAGCACTACCTTATCGGCCTTGAAACATGGCGAAGGTGGCGAACAAAGAGCCAATACATTACCTGTAGTTGGTGTTCCTTTTGGTATGACACAATGGACACCGCAAACACATACCTCCGAAGAAAAATGTTTACCACCTTACTTGTATAAGGATAGCTTGTTAAATGGTTTCAGAGGTACCCACTGGCTCAGTGGTTCTTGTGTACCTGATTACGGCAGCTTTACTATTATGCCCATAACCGGCGGGTTACGAATCCTGCCATCAGAAATTGCCGTACCTTTTTCACATCGCGATGAAGTGGCAAGGCCTGATTACTATAGTGTTGTTTTACCCGAATATCATCTCAAAACTGAAATAACTGCTACAGCACGGTGTGCCATAATGCAGTTTACCATAAACAGGGACGATAGTTTATATGTGTTAATTATGCCCAATAGCGATAAAGGGAAGGGCTTTGTCCGCCTTAATCGAACTACTAATCAGGTAGAGGGCTATAATCCCGCCTATCGTATTTACCAGGGTGCGGGTAAACCGGCAGGGTTTAGCGGATACTTTGTAGTTAGTGTACAAAAACGCATTACAACAGGGGGTACTTTTAGCGATGGAATGGTTTACAAGGCAGATAGCATTCATGAGCGGAAGGATATAGGCGCTTATATAGGGTTTAAGTTAAAAAAAGGTGAAACCCTGATGCTGAGGATCGGTACATCATTTAACAGTATAGCCGGAGCACGCAAAAATATGGAAGCCGAAATTCCTGAATGGGATTTTAATAAGATAAGGCAGCAAACAGCGAAAAAATGGGAACAATCTTTACAAAAAATACAGGTTACAGATAATAATTTAAAAAATAAACACATCTTCTATACCGCCTTATACCATGCCATGCAAATGCCAAGGTTGTATAATGATATAGATGGCACATACCCTATGTTTGCCCATCAGTATACATCAGCCAAACTCTCGGCAGGTAAAAACTATTACGATGATTTTTCTATGTGGGATATTTACCGTGCCGAACTGCCTTTGCTGGAAATACTTCATCCACACCTGGTAAACAATTTGGTGCAATCTATTATTCTGAAGGGAAAACAAGGGGGATGGATGCCAATATTTCCTTGTTGGAATAGTTATACCAATGAAATGATCGGTGATCATTCATCTGCGTTTATTGCTTCTGCTTATTTAAAGGGAATAAAGCAATATGATATTAAAGAGGCCTACCGTTTAATGCGTCAAAACGCTTTTGATACGGCTCCCGCCGGAGATTACCGGGATGGTAAAGGGCGACGGGCACTTGCTTCTTATTTAAAATATGGTTACATCCCGCTTGAGGACGCTGTAAAAGACGCCTTTCATCAGAATGAGCAGGTATCCCGCACGCTTGAATACGCCTATGATGATTATGCATTGGCTATGGTTGCCACGGCCCTGGGTAGGAAGGATGATTTTAGGAAATTGATGGAAAGGAGCAGTAATTATAAAAATGTATTCGACGTATCTTCGGGAATGGTGAGAGGCAGATATAAGGATGGCAGTTGGATTAATCCATTTTACCCTGACCAGAAAAGCTCTTATATTACAGAAGGAACGCCCAGGCAATATAGTTTTTACGTTCCGCAAGATGTTCCTGAACTGGCGAAGTTAATGGGAGGGAAAGATAAATTGGAAATAGCGCTGGATAGCTTGTTTGCAAAAGGAGAATACTGGCATGGTAATGAACCCGGCCATCAAATTCCCTTTATGTATAATTTTACTAATGCACCCTGGAAAACTCAACGCGAAGTAAACCGCATACGGAAAGAAGAGTATACAGATGGTCCCGGTGGATTAAGCGGTAATGATGATGCCGGACAAATAAGTGCCTGGTATGTTTTCTCGGCCATGGGGTTTTATCCGCTTGACCCGGTTTCGGGTCAATATCAGCTTTGTTCGCCTTTGTTTGATCATGTTACAGTTCAATTACCGGCTGGCAAAACATTTGTTATCAATGTGAAAAAGAATAGTAGTTCATCTGTTTATATACAATCTATACGGTTAAATGGTAAAAACTATAATAAGAGCTATATCACTCATGCAAGTATTGCAAATGGCGGGGTTCTGGATGTCGTTTTAGGCAGTCAGCCTGCCCGTTCTGAATTGTTCAGGAAATAATTTTAATTACCGCCTGAGTTAAATTCATCATGATACACTAATTTGTTATGCAAGTTGTAGATTCTAAAATAATCTAAAGCCCCTGATCCCTTAAATCTGCAAAAAAAACCATGCACATTTCCAATAGGTGTATTATAGGTGGTTTTATACTTTAAAACTTTATTTACGTAAACAAGGGCGTTTCTGTTTTTTACTTCTATTCTTATAGTGGTCCAGTTAGAAAGATTGATACCCAGGGATGATAAATTGTGAAAATTTCCGGTTAATTGAGTATCCCCAAATTCTGTATCAGCATATTGTGTACAACCGGGCCTAACAAATTTATATCTTCCTTTTCCGGTTTCTCCAATATATTCAATGCAGGTATCAAAGCAATCAAACCCTCCTATAGCCTTACTGTTTTTTAGTTTTAATTCCAGAATCAGGTTATCTCCATCCAGGTGGTAATTCATGATATTTCTGAAATCTACCCAATATGCTCTATTGGTATCAATATTTATTTTTTTCATCTCCTCTGGAGAGAAATAAAGCGCCCCGTTTTTTGTAAATAACTTTTTATCGTGGATAACCTGGGCATTTGCATCATCATTGCCTACATAGCTGACCCATCCATCAGAAACTACATCAATATTTTTTGATGAAAGAATTTGGCCGTCAACAATAAGTTTAACCTTATAATAATTAGGTGTTTTATACGGAAAAGTCAATTCTCCTTTATTGCTGATCAGGGGTTTAAATTGCCCGGCGCAATCAAAGTCAATAATGGCATTCTTATAATTAATATCCGACAGATCATAACTAAAGGCCGCATTATGAGGCGCTGGCCCGATTAAGTTATTAGTGACAAATGCAAATTTGCTTTTTTTGATTGAAAGTGAATAAACTGAAATTATAACCAAAAGGCATGCTCCAACCCATATCCATATTTTAGGTTGAAAAGATAAGGTTGAAAAAACGTTCCTTTTATTAGCGGGGCCAACTTCACTATCATGTGTTCTAATTTCATTTGATTCAAAGTTATCGGCAATAAAATGCGACCAATCGTTATAATTTAAAAACTGGGCCAGTGCGTTTTTTGTTGCTATTTGTGGTTCGTAATAAACATCTGTACTGGTAGCCGACTTGAAAATCCTTTTAAGCGTTCTGATGCTTATAGAAACTTTTGACACTGTAAATATCTGCTCGCTTAATTCACTGAAATTATAATCTATCCAATCGGCACTGCTGCCCCAATGAAGTTTATCTTCAATTAGTTCAATGCATTTTGAAATATAAATGTGTTTTTTCATTCTATTATGGGCATCCAAAAATAATAAAACAGGATAAGCAGATTTTCGTAATATATTTTTTTGTTGACAATTATTAGGTTTTTCAGGAATATCAAATATCGCATTTTTGAATCAATTTTTACAGATAAAACCTTTTTCGTGCCAAATTATAAAGACGATTATAAACAGGTATTAGCTATATGCACGAATATGCCTGACATTGTCTTCGCATTACTGGTAACCGAATTTATAATTTTAGCCTCAAGGCATTTATATATCGCCGCCGAATAATATAGACCCAATGAGTAAACCTTTTAATCAAAATGAAGCACGGCCAGTGTTAAGGAATATCGTACCTCAAACTTTCTGGTTAATGATTTTCTGGATACTGGTATTTCAGAATACATATGCCTCAGATTATAATATCAAAAATTATGGGGCCGTACCTGATGGAAAAACAATCGGAACAGCTTTTATCCAAAAGGCTATAGATGATTGTTCAATAAATGGCGGCGGAAGAGTACTTGTCCCGGCCGGAATTTATCTTACCGGAAGCATAAGGCTTAAAAGCAATGTTGAATTGCATTTGGAAACAGGGGCAACTATAATAGGGAGTACCCAGCATACAGACTATCCGGCAATAGGGGGCGAAAGAGGACTGATATTCGGTATTAATATTGAAAATGTATCAATAACCGGCTTTGGTGAAATCAACGGAAATGGAAAAGCTTTTTTTAAAGGCGATAACGCGCCTGACAGACCGTTCCTGGTTATGTTTAAAAATTCGCGTAAAATTAATGTTTCCGGTATTACTTTAAAAAATTCTGCCTTTTGGACATTTCATTTATCGCATAACGACGGTGTGATTGTAAACGGGATTCGCATTTATTCTCATGTAAACTACAATAATGATGGTATAGATATCGACAGTAAGAACGTTGTCATCTCCAACTGCATAATTGATACAGATGATGATGCCTTGTGCTTTAAGAGTGATAGTGCTTTTTTATGCGAAAACGTGGTAGTAAGCAATTGCCGTTTAGCTTCTAACTGCAATTTTATTAAGATGGGGACTGCTTCGGTTGGAGGGTTTAAAAATATCAGCATCAGTAATTGCGCCCTCAGTAAAGCCTCTGAATCTAATTTCAGATTCTGGAATAAGAATGTGCCCGGCGTAACTGATTCCATTACCGGAATAGCCGGAATAGCCCTTGAAATTGTTGACGGCGGCGATATGGATAAAATTAACATCTCCAATATTACTATGGAAGGGGTACAAACCCCAATTTTTATACGGCTCGGCAGCCGGAATAACCCCACGGGTTCTTTAAAAAATGTAATGATCAGTAATATAACTGCCAAAAGTTATAGCCATATACCAAGTATAGTGACTGCCATTCCTGGTTTTTATATAGAAAATGTGGTTTTGAAAAATATCCTGATCGACTCAAAAGGAGGTGGAACAGTGGGCGATGTCCATATAATTATCCCTGAGAAAGAGAAAGAATATCCGGAGAACCGGATGTTCGGCTCAAGTATTCCGGCTTATGGCCTGTTCGTAAGGCATGTGAAAAATTTGACTATTGACAACCTGCAGCTAAACTTATTTGCTCCTGATGCGCGTCCGGCTTTATACATTGAGGATGGGGAAGAAATCAAGATCAATAATTTAAGAGCCGCCGTCCCGGTAAACAACCAACCTGTTATATGGTTAAACCAGGTTGAAAATCTGTTATTATCAGGATATTCCCCCAACCAAAATGTTCCATTGTTTTTAAGTCTCCAGGGCAGCCATACTCATAATATCCTATTATCAAATAATAACCTGGAGAATATTAAAACTGTCTGGATTAAAAATGCCACTGTAAAAAGTGATGCTCTGAAAATTAAATAACAAAATCATAAGGCCTGATATTAAAAGTAAGGGCAATACTTATAACGTTCACTACATTAAAAAGTAAGTATAAAATGATCATGGTAAGATGTTGATAAAGTTTGTAAAATGCTTAGTAAGCAATGATATACCCTAAATCAGATAGTTAAATTATGAGATATCTCAACAAAAGAATAGTTTCTCCTCATTCACCATTTATGCATTTTTTAGTTAAAATATGTGTGTTATTAAATTGTTTTTTGTGCGCTGCTTTTACGGTAAGTGCTCAGGAATATACTTCCGGCCCTTACTTATTCTCTGTTAGTACGCTGCTACCGGATGCAAAAATAAGTTTTACCCATAATGAGATAAAAAAGGGTCTGACTGTGGTGACATTTGTTTTCAACGCCGGGGATTCGGCTGCTCTTCCAAAAGAGTTGACGATCAAATGGTCTGTACCATTAGTAGGGATAATGGGATGTTGGACTCCTAACGGTAATGAACCCCGGTTTATCCGGATGAGTTCTTCAACATTATCAAATTTAGCCAGCCAGGCACCGGTTATCTCCCTGTTTGGAAATAACAGCATAAACCGCTATACATTTGCTTTATCTGATGCATTTCATCAAACAATATTGAACGCCTCGGTAAATGAGGGAGAAGCCCGTATGAATTGTTCTGCAAAACTTATACTTGAAAAGGATGAGAAAGCCAAAAATTACGAGGTTAGTATATTTTTAGATAGCCGTTCTGTTGGATTTTATGAATCTTTAAAACAGGTATCATCATGGTGGGCAGCTATGCCTGTATACAAGCCTTCAATTGTGCCGGCTGCCGCCAAATTGCCGGTATATTCAACCTGGTACAGCTACCATCAGAATTTTACGGAGACAGACCTGCTTAATGAATGTGTACGTGCCAAAGCGATGGGCTACGCCACCATTATAGTTGATGATGGCTGGCAGACCTTAAATAGCACCAGGGGGTATGCCTATACCGGCGACTGGAAGCCAGAACGTATTGCTAATATGGCCGATTTTGTAAAAAAAGTACATACAACCGGGTTGAAGTTTATGCTGTGGTATTCTGTACCTTTTGTGGGTTACCATTCCTCTTCTTATGAACGGTTTAAAGGTAAATATCTTTATTTAAGCGATAGGGTCTCTGCCGGCGTGCTTGATCCGAGGTACCCCCAGGTGCGCCAGTTTATTATTGATAAATATCTCCATGATTTAAAAGAATGGGATATGGATGGTTTTAAGCTTGATTTTATTGACAGCTTTACAAACCGGACTGATGACCCACCTGCTGTTAGTAAAGAGGCTGACTTTCTTTCTCTTTATGCTGCAGTAGATCAGTTAATGGGAGATGTGAAAAAAGCCTTAACTGCAGCCAAGCCCGATATTTTGATCGAGTTCAGGCAAACTTACACCGGCCCTGCGATGCTAAAGTATGGTAATATGTTCAGAGCGGGTGATTGCCCGGCCGGGGCAATCACTAACCGGGTGAGAACAACAGATATTAAGTTGCTTTCAGGATCAGCTGCTGTACATTCTGATATGCTTACATGGGGATATCATGAGCCGGTACACCTTGCCGCCTTACAGTTTTTAAATATTTTGTTTTCAGTGCCGCAACTTTCGGTAAAGCTTAATGAACTGCCTTCATCTCATTTAAATATGGTAAAGTTTTATACTAATTATTGGCTTGCTAACAAGGATGTTCTATTGAATGGAGATTTTAAGGCTTTTAACCCGGAGCTGAATTACCCGATGCTGATGAGCACTAAGGATAATAAAACGATAGTTGGTTTGTATGCCGATATGCTTATCCCCGTCAACAACAAGTTTGCTGATCTGGATATCATTAATGCTAAAAGTTCTGAAAATGTATCGTTGCAAATAGCATTCCCAATGAACTGCCGGATTGAAACCTTTAGTTGCGAAGGAAAATTATTGCAAAAACGTACGCTCCGCTTAAAAAAAGGGATTCATTATTTAAAAGCGCCTTTTTCGGGAATTATTATGGTTCATCAAATCAGATCGGCGACTCAAACCATAAAGTAAGTTTAAAGAATTATAACAATTTAAAAGATTGATTAGTCTGTAATGCTAAAGATGATATTTTACTACCTGTTTCTGTTTGGGTTTTTATTAATCAATTGCCATAATACCAATGATAAATTTATAGACCTTAATGGAAACGGAGAAATGGATGTTTACGAGAATCCGGAACTGTCTTCAAAAATCCGTGCTAAAGATTTGGTCTCCAGGCTTACTTTGGAAGAAAAGGTTGGATTAATGGGAAGCAATGCTAAAGCTGTAAAACGATTAGGTATACAGGAATTTGGCTGGGATAACGAAGGCAAACACGCCATTGTTACTTGTTTTCCGTCAAGTATTGGTATTGCAGCCACATGGAATACTACCCAGGTATTTCAAATTGCAAATGCATTAAGTGATGAAGCCCGGGTAATGAGCCGTACGGATACAACCAATGGCGAACAATTACGATGGCTGTCGTTTTGGGCGCCCACAATTAACATGGCAAGAGACCCCAGGTGGGGCAGAACAATGGAAACTTATGGAGAAGATCCTTTTTTATCCTCAGAAATAGGCATCCCCTTTATAAAAGGTATGCAGGGAAATAATGAAAAATATTTAAAGGTAGTGGCAGGTGTAAACCACATGGCGGTTTACAACAGGGAGCTTGGGCGGCATGAGTTGAACGCGGTTGTAAAAGATGAGAAGCTATTGAGAGAATATTACTTGTCGGGGTTTAAAAAATGCGTAATATATGGTCAAAACGCAGGTATTGGAGCTTCTAACAATGCCGTAAATGGCGTTCCTGCATGTATTAATCAATGGCTCCTTTCGCATGTGCTCAGGGAAGAATGGGGATATAAAGGTTATGTTTTTTCTGATGCGGCATCTGTTAATGATGTTGCCGGTATAAGGCATTATGTACCATCGCAGGAACAAGCCATGGGTATGGCTATAAGAGCCGGCTGTGATATTGATTGCGGGAACTCATTTCAACGTTATTTGAAAAAGACAATAGACTCTCAACTATTAAATGAAAGGCTTTTAGATTCCAGCTTAGTACGTTCACTAACTGTCCGCTTCCAATTAGGGATGTTCGATCCTGCAAGGCTAAATCCTTATAACAACATCCCCGATACACTGCTTGATGGTAATAAACACCGGCAACTGGCATTGAACTCGGCCCGGGAATCAATTGTGCTATTAAAAAATGATAAGAATGTATTGCCGCTCAGTCAATCTGTTAAAACCATATTAGTGGCTGGCCCAAGGGCCGATAAACCGGAATTAGGAAGAAAGCAAACCGGACGCTCCTCAAAGAATATTTCTGTTTTACAGGGTCTTAAAGACAGGTTTAAACACGCAAATGTGTTATATTCCAGGGATATCAAAGAAGCATTAACACATACTACTAATGCCGACTTAATAATTTATTGTACAAGTTTAATGGAAGGCGAGGTGGCCGACCGGTTTAATTTGCGGCTTTCTACACGGCAGGAAGAGGATATCATCAGGCTTTCAAAAACAAATAAACCAATGGTGGTTGTATTATATAGTGGTTCTGCTGTAGATGTTTCTCCGTGGATAAATAAAGTAAACGGGCTGCTGGAAGCCTGGTACCCCGGTGAAGAGGGTGGCAATGCGGTTGCTGATATTATTTCAGGCAAATATAATCCCTCAGGAAAGCTGCCAATTACTTTTTATAAGAATACAGCTTCATTACCCCCCTTTGATGATTTTGATATAACCAGAGGTAGAACCTATATGTATCAAAAAACCAAACCGGGGTATCCGTTTGGTTTTGGCCTTAGTTACACCACCTTCAAAACAAAACTGGAAAATGCGTATCAAAAAGACCTGGCATTGCATGTTACTGCCTCGGTAGAGAATACCGGGAAAAAAGAAGGGGCAGAGGTAGTTCAATTATATATGAGCTATTCGGGCGACCGTTCAAGGGGTTTTCCCGCTAAGCAATTGAAAGGCTTTCAGAAAGTTTTTTTGAAGCCGGGAGAGAAAAAGCGTGTTCAATTCATTATAAAGCCCGAAGACATAGCTTTTTATGATAATGACTTAAACTGGAAGATCTTCCCCGGCAAATACCATGTCGGTGTAGGTAACTCTTCCAATCATATTGTTTCATCCACTGCCTTTGAGTTTAAAAATGAAACAATCCTTAAAAAGGGCCCACAAATGCTATATAGCAATTTAACAGTCTCAAACACGCAGGTAAAATCAGGGAGCTATTTTCCGGTTGATTTTTATTGTCAGAATAAAGGAGAT
The DNA here is from genome assembly GCA_028287805.1 of Mucilaginibacter sp. Lineage (GTDB taxonomy): Bacteria > Bacteroidota > Bacteroidia > Sphingobacteriales > Sphingobacteriaceae > Mucilaginibacter. The sequence goes on along the minus strand of JAQBOY010000148.1, from coordinate 1,750 downwards.
ATAAGTGGAAGAGTAGAAATTATGGTTGATGATAAACCTTTTACGTTACCAGATACCTATTTGGGGCCAAAACAATCAGGTAAATTTCGGTTTATGGTGCAAATGATGGGGGCTACCAGACATAGTATTAATTTGAAAGGGCATAAACCGGTATTTTTAAATTTATCAGCGGGTGATCCGGAATTAATTGTCCGGTCTTTAATTACCAACCAAACCTGTATTGTTAATCAGGCAATGAACCTGGAATTTCTTACGATCAATAATGGCGACAAGGCAAAAAGTTTTAATTGCAGATTAGAGATCAATGGCAAAGTTGTTGCAACGAAAAAAATAAACATTCAACCCGGTGAAGACAAAAATGTAAGGTTTACCTATACATTTCCTCAACCCGGAACTTACGATGTAACGCTAAACGGCGAGGGCAAATTGCGGATTATTGCAGGAGGGGCTATCCAAAAATCTTTTTCATTTTTTTCAAATGTTAAGGCCCGGTTTTACCAGGTTAATTCAAATAGCTTCTGGGCTTCTTCAACCGGATCTGTTGGAGGAACACCTATATCAAATAATTATGGAGAACGAACTGCCGATGATAGCTATGGTGTAGTCTATCTTTCGAAGGCGATGACAGATAACTGTGCGGCTATGGTAAGGATACATAGCCAGCAATTAACAGGTAATTATGCCAAAGTGGGCCTAATGGTTCGCAATAAAATAAGTGAGTCGGGCAAATCTGGTGGTTATTGTATCGCCTCTGTACATTCCTATTATGGTGGTGGCGGATTATTTGAATGGGACGCTCAGGGAACTGGTTTTTTAGATTCGCTTAAGCGTTTTACACTGCCTGCTTTTCCAAACAAGTGGATCCGGATTGAAAAACACAAAAAGCTATTCATTATCTGGTCTGGCACCGATGGGCAACATTGGAAAAAGCAGCTTAACATACAGATTCCTGATGCCAATGATATACAGGATGTAGGCGTTTTTGTTACTTCTGATAATCTTCTTGAACCTTGCAAGGTAATATTTTCAGATTTTAAAATATTCAAAACAAATACATTTCTTAAAGAAACGGATATATCTAGGCCAATAAAAAAAGAGATGCAGTTTACTACTGAGCCGCTTTAATACAAGTATAAATCTTAATCAAATCAATTATGTTCAGATTGTTGTCATGCTTTTGCTTTGTGATAATGGGGTTTGGAGCGTTGGCTCAAGATCCAAAAAGTTTTACCCAGTATGTTGATCCATTTGCAGGATGTGAAATAGGCAATACCCTTGTTGGGCCCGGCAATCCTTTTGGAATGGTGAAATTGGGGCCTGATATAATGCCGCCCAACAATACAACGGGATATAAGCTTGATAAACCAATTGTTGGTTTTTCTCATAACCATTTAAGCGGTACCGGCGGTGGGGCACGTTACGGAAATATTATGGTAATCCCGCAGGTGGGGGCCGTTAATATCCATGATACATCGTCAATTAAATACAATGAGTATGCAAAACCAGGTTATTATACAGTAACACTCGGAAAAGAACAGGGTGATGTAATGGCAGAGTTAACCACAACCGATCACGTAGGAATGCATCGTTACAGCTTTTTTGTATTGGATAAACCAGCGGTAAGAGAAGCCTATATTTATGGGCATAAAAAACCTGCTGCCTTTGATGCCAACATTTTAATTAATGTTTCTTCAATCATCAATTCAAAAGTTTATGAGGTGGCAAGTTGTGTGGGAGGCTTGGTAAACAT
>JAQBOY010000142.1 GCA_028287805.1 Mucilaginibacter sp. | reverse complement strand
GCCTCTTTCGTTCCTGGTTAATCCTTTCCGGGGTTTGGTCCAATCGCCCATAGATATAATAGGCTCACGTAATAAAAGATAGCCACCCGGTTTCATTACCCTATGTAATTCAGATAATATCAAAGACACGTTAGGTGTATGATGAATAGTGCCGGAACAGGTTACGAGGTCGAAATAATTATCGGGATAAGGCAGTTCGCCGCTAACAGCGGGCTTTACATACTGGGGTATAATGTTTCCTAACTTAGCTGAACGTAAATTATCAGACGGCTCAACAATATGCAGGTTGCTTATTCTATCAATTATTGGATAAAATTCATGCCCCCATGCGGCACCTAATCCTAATACGTTTTCAAATTTTTTATCTTTAAGATAGTTAAACCCATGCAATGTATTTAAGGCATGGTATCCATACACGTACTCTTCAGCTTCCTTGCTTCCCAGGTTAGCATAGGCCTCAGTTTCTTCATCATACCATTGCTGTATCTGGTTGATGTCAAAATCGTCGCCGTATATAGCTTCGCCTGCTAAGTATTTTTCTTCCATAAAATTAATCCCGGCTCACCAAAAATAGCATATTATAAGTAAACCGCATTTAAGTTAATTATTTTAAACCTGTTTTCGGTTGATCTTTAAAATTTTACTAATTACTAAATTTATATCTTCAGATATATTTAAGAAATAAGCCATAGTTATATAAAGCAATCCTACTACTCCCGACCGAACCACCATATCTAACCAAAAGTTAGATAAAGCGGGCATAAACCATCCGGCACAAAAAGTAACTATGCTAATTAAAAGTATTAAAAAATGTGTTTTGTTAAATGGCTGCAAATCAAATTTTATTTTAAGGAATAGCCAGTACATAAAATTCAGTACTACCATTGTTAAAAAGTACGCCATGGCAGCCCCCATTATTCCTATTTGCGGAATTAACATCCAATTCATAACCCCACAAAAAATAACCGATGCACCGATAAGGTAAGTTGTCCATTTATAATATTTTGAAACATTAAGAATATATCCGTTTATTCCTCCAGTCATGTCTGCTAAGAATGCGAGACCTACTACTATAAACACATTAAAATAATTGGCATACTCGCGTTTGTGCAATACCCACATTACAAATGGGCGGTTAATTACCAAGCCAATAAACAGCAAGCATCCTATCAGCATTTGAACTACCGATGTTTTGTAATATATCTTACTAATTTTGGCCAGGTCATTGTCCGCCCATGATTGTGAAATTATTTGTAGCGAAGTACGGCTTAAAGCCTTTGCCGGCAAACTGATAACCACTGCTATTGAAAAAAAGGTAGCGTAAATACCTACCAATGCCAGATTTTTGGTAATAGTAGTAAGCATTATTATATCCAGGTTTTGGATGAGCACAAATGAGCTGCTGCTTAACACAGTGAATACGCCATATTTTATAAACTTATTCTTATCCCGAAACAGTTGTTTGGATACAGGTGCTAACTTAAAATCTTTACCATGATAGATATAATAGGCTAAAATTAATACCATCATTACGTTAGCAACTATGTATATCATTAAAAAATCATGATAATCTATTAACGTAATCGCAATTAGTAATACACTTATTAACGTAAAAACGCGCAGAAATACCTCCCGTAAAAAGGAAGGCAAAATATTTTTGAACATAGTGCTTCCCATACTTTCAAGCGCTCCATAAATTGTAGTTAAAAATGAAACGGGCACCAGGTAATAATAATACTTGACTAAAAGCGATGCCCCTTTTTCATGGCGATAATGAGCAATTATAGAATTTTTAAAAAGCAGAAAGAATATTGTAAGTATGGCAAATCCTATTAAGCACCATATTAATACAAAAGTGACAAAACCGCCATGTCTTTTATTATCTGTACGATAATAAGGAAAATACTTTGGGATGATATTAGTTATACCTAAAGAAGCCATTTGAGTATACAATAGCGATAGCGCTATCATTAACGAAAAAAAGCCAATTTCTTCGGTACTTAAAAAACGTTGAAATAAGATACCGAGATTTAAAAAGCCAAGTGCAGTACCTGCATAAAGTATTATGCTATTATAAAACCCTTGCTTTTTTAACAGGTTGGCCATGCTTGTTGTTACCGTTTGATACTGTTTTGTATAATGCTATCCAAAAATTCTATCCGCTTGCGTACTTCGTAATTAGCTATCATATGTTCGCGCCCCGCCTTACCCATTTTTACGGCCAGTGCCGGCGACTCTGCCAGTTTTATTATGCCCTTTGCCATTCCTTCAATATCGTGTTCGTCAGTCAAAAAACCGGTAACCTCATCAACTACGGCTTCCTTAATTCCGCCATGCCGCGTAGAAACAACTGGCAAGCCAGACGAAGATGCTTCCAGGATAGTAACCGGTGTGCCTTCACTATCACCATTAGCTGCAACTACCGAATGTTGTATAAACCCGCGCATTTTCTTCATCAGCTCTTTAATCTGCTCCGACTTCAAAACACCGGTTAAAATAATATGATCCTGTAGGGATAATTGATTAATCAGCGTTTGGGTTTGTTCGAATAATGGCCCCGTTCCTACCATCCATAACTTAGCATCCGGGAATTTATCCACTACAAGTTTAAATGCCTTTACTAATGATTGAGGTGATTTCTTTTCTACAAAACGCCCAACAGCCAAAAAGTTACGGACGGAGTTTGAAATATCTAACTGAACAAATGACCGGGTATTAACACCACATGACGCGTTAAATGTTTTAGCTTCCGGTGCTCCCATTTCCTTCAGCCGTTTAGCCATATCTGCCGATACGGCAATAAAAGCATCGGCATAATAAAAAGCTTGCTCGTATAGATTGCCATATGTTTCAATGTTTTTTTTGTAATAAACGTCAGCTCCATGAAAATGAATAATCAACGGTATCCCTGCCAATTGGCAGGCCTCAGTAACCATCGCTCCTACCATTCCATATTCGGCAAATACTACGTCTATTT
>JAQBOY010000120.1 GCA_028287805.1 Mucilaginibacter sp. | reverse complement strand
AATTAAAATCTGAGTTTAGGTTTTTGAGGGCATTCCAATATTTTCAAATGGTAATAAGGGAAGGTGGCGTACCAATAGTAACTAAACCGTTAGATTATGACTATAGTGGTAATGCCGGCCCGTTACGTCAGCCAAGGAATAAAGAGTATGAGGTTTATGACTTTATTGCCAGCGAAATGGATGCTATTGCGCCAACTATTGGAAATAGTAACCCTTTAAAAAGTTTTGCAGATAACTCAAGGGCTAACATGTATACCTGCCTTGCGTTAAAAAGCCGCGCCATGTTATATGCGGCTTCTATTGCCAAATACAACACGCTGCTAACCCCCGGTATCGCAACCGCTAACGGAGAGGTTGGTATACCCTCGTCAATGGCTAATGCTTATTATCAAAAAGCCTATGATGCTTCGGTTGCGGTAATTAACAGCGGGTACTATCAGCTTTATAACAAAAATCCAAATCTTGGCGAAAACTATTACGATGCTATCCGGAATAAAGCAGGCAATTCTGAAGTTATTTTGGTAAGAGATTTTTTAACTTCAAAGGCCAAAAAACACCTGTTTACCTATGATAATATTGCCCGTGGTTTACGCGAAGATAACTTAAGCTCATCAATGGTTACGCCTACATTAGGTATGGTAGAAAGTTATGATAATCTTGATGGTACTCCGGGTACCTTAAAAACCCGCACGGCTGACAATAGCGATTATATTTACTACAGTAATTTGACCGATATATTTGCTAATAAAGACGCGCGTTTGTATGGGACTATTATTTATCCTAATGCCCCTTTTAAAGGAACTACTGTTACAGAACAAGCTGGTGTAATGGTTTGGAACTCATCTACCAATAGCTATACAACAGTTGAGGGTTCGGTGTTAGGTTCAACTTATACAGATGGATTATCGTTAATTGCCGCTTCGGGCCCTCACCGTTCATTGAACGAAGTTTCTAATACCGGGTTTTATTTAAGGAAGTTTGTTGATCAGGGTGCAGGTACCAGTACCCGTGGTATACAAAGCGATGTATGGTGGATATGGTTCCGTTTAAGTGAAATGTACTTAAATGCTGCAGAATCTGCATTTGAATTAGGAAACGTTGGTAATGCCTTAACTTATATTAACCCTGTAAGGGCAAGAGCAGGTTTTACCGGTGCTAACTTATATAGTGCTGCTACACTTACCCGTGATAAAATCAGAAATGAGTTTAAAACAGAGTTTGCTTTTGAGGATCATCGTATATGGGACCTGAAGCGTTGGAGAATTGCCGACCAATTGTTTACTGGTGGTAGTATACTTACAGGAAATCCAAGTGCAATTGGCTATGCTTTATATCCTTATCGTATAGTACGCCCGGGTGATTCGCGTGATGGTAAATATGTGTTTGTTAAAATGGTAGCGCCTCGTTTTAAAGCGCCAAGGTATTTTCAGCCATTTAACTATTACGCTATGTTTGATCAAACTATTATTAACAACAATCCATTGATTGTTCAAAATCCATTTTTTTAACATAAAGCATTATGAAAAATAAAGCATATATTATTATTCAGGCAATTTTTATAGCGGTAGTGGCTATAACTGGTTGTAAAAAAGATAATTATACGGCGCCTAAATCATACTTAACAGGGCATGTAACTTACCAGGGTTCACCTGTAGGGGTACGTTCAAACGGTTATGCATCGGGTGGCGCCCAGTTGGAGCTTTGGCAGCATGGATACCAGTTTTTCACAAAAATTCCGGTATATATTGCTTTTGACGGTTCTTACTCAGCCTTATTATTTGACGGTGACTATCTGCTTGACAGGCTTAGTGGCGCCCCATGGGTAAATCAAACAGATTCTATTGCCGTGCATGTAAAAGGCAATACAACAGTTGATGTTCCCGTAACGCCTTACTTTTTTATAAGCAAAGCTACCTACACCAACACCGCTACTACAGTAACAAGCACTATAACTTATACGCAACCAAGTTCAACAAGTGTTTTACAGTCTGTAGTTCTCTACTTGTCAAAAACGATATTGGTTGATGCTAATTACAATGATGCTTCGCTTACTGTTTCACCTACCGGACTTACACCAGGCACACCGTTTACAGCAACAATCAATATACCAACTTCGTTACTTACCGCTGGTACCATATACGCAAGGGTAGGTATTAAAACAACGGGGGTAACTGAATTAGAATATTCAGCACCGGTGGCAATTCAACTCCACTAAATTATAAAAGAGGCTGTCGCAAAATGGCAGCCTCTTTATATCATCTTGCCTTATCTTTTAAGAAACAACACATTAAAACATTGATTAACTTTAATAGGATGATTTTTCACTTATGTTTTTTATATAAGCTGACAAAAAATACAAACAAAGGATTCCCTAACATTTAAAGTTAAACACGCATTTCAGATACCTGATTTGCAGGATATAATTAAATTTTCAGAAAATGAAAAAATTGATAATTGCATTTTTGATAGGTGGCGGAATAGCTAATGCGCAGGTGAAGGATTATGCCATTCAGCCCGTTGCTTTTACCACAGTAAAGCTGAATGATCATTTTTGGTTACCCCGTATAGAAACAAACCGTACGGTTACTATACCCGCTTCATTTGCACGCTGTGAAAATACGGGCCGGGTTAAAAACTTTGAAATGGCCGCTGCCAGAAAAGGCTCCTTTTGTACCAAGTTCCCATTTGATGATACGGACATTTATAAAACTATTGAAGGGGCTTCCTATTCGTTGGCTGTACATCCCGACCCTAAATTAGATGCTTATGTTGATTCATTGATCAAAGTGGTTGGTAAAGCCCAGGAGCCGGATGGTTATCTTTATACCGCACGAACTATTGATCCGTTGCATCCTCATCCATGGTCAGGCATGGAACGGTGGACAAGGGAAAACGATAACAGCCATGAACTGTATAATTCTGGTCACATGTTCGAGGCTGCAAGCGCTCATTTTTTATCTACCGGTAAAAGAAATTTTTTAAACATCGCCTTAAAAAATGCTGATTTGTTGGTAAGCACCTTCGGGCCGGGGAAAAAGCATGTGGCCCCTGGGCATGAAATTGTAGAAATGGGGCTGGTGCGTTTATATCGTATCACAGGAAAAAAAGACTACCTGGATTTGGCTAAATTTTTTATTGATGAAAGAGGCAGGCGGGAATACAATAAAAACAGTACTGACGAATGGAAGAATGGTATGTACTGGCAGGATAATGAACCTGTTGTTGACCAGGATGAAGCCGAAGGCCATGCAGTACGTGCCATGTATCTATATTCAGGAATGGCGGATGTTGCCGCTTTAACCGGCGATAAGCAATATATAGAAGCCATTGATAAGATATGGAATAATATGGTTAGTAAAAAAATTTATGTGCAGGGTGGGATTGGCGCTGTACCAAGCGGAGAAAGGTTTGGCGCTAATTATGAATTGCCAAATTCTACCGCTTATAATGAAACCTGTGCCGCTATTGGCGAAGTATTTTGGAACCAGCGAATGTTTTTGCTGCATGGCGATTCAAAATATATTGACTTGATGGAAAAAGTACTTTACAATGGGTTGATATCCGGGGTAGGGTTAGATGGTAAATCGTTTTTTTATACCAATGCAATGCAGGTAGTAAACGGATTTTCTGGTAAGTCTTTAGAAGTTAGCCGTTCCGGATGGTTTGAATGTTCCTGCTGTCCAACCAATATGGTTCGTTTCCTGCCCTCGTTGCCAGGATATATATACGCGCTAAAGAATAACAATATTTATGTTAATCTTTTTATAGCCGGAAAAGCGGACATTAAAGTGAATAATCAACTGGTTAAAATTAGCCAGGTAAATAATTATCCCTGGAACGGCTTGCTGAATTTTAATGTAGAGCCCGAATCTCCTTCTAATTTTAGCTTACTTATCCGTATACCCGGCTGGAGCCGTTCAAAAGCAATACCTTCAGACTTATATGATTTTGAAAACAAAACTGCGTCAAAAATTGAAATTAAACTTAATGGTCATTTAGTTAGCTATAAATTAGAAAACGGCTATGCAGTGATAAAAAGAGAATGGAAGAAAGGGGATCAATTGCAAATGAACTTACCGATGGATGTTAAAAAGGTAATAGCTAATCCAGCCTTAAAGGAGGATAATAATAAAGTAGCCTTACAACGCGGCCCAATTATTTATAGCGCGGAATGGGTTGATAATCACGGTAAAGTAAGTAATATGTTAATGCCCGATAATGCAATTTTTAAACCGCAATATGAAAGTAACCTGTTAAATGGCGTAACGGTTTTAAAGGGAGAAGTAATGAGCAAAGATTCATTATCACACAAACTAAGCAAAACGTCCCTAACAGCTATTCCCTATTATTCATGGGCTAACAGGGGTAAAGGCGAAATGCTGGTTTGGTTTCCCAGGGCTACTCCTTTAATTAAACCCGCTACCGAATAAATTTATTATGAAGAAAAGCTACAGCGGCTCTTTAAATAGTAGCACAGATGTCGTTGCCCGATTCTATATATATAGGTTTGGTGAACTGTCACCGGAAAAATAATATCATCGCCAAGCTGGAGGGTCAAGGGTCTTCGGAACTGATCCGGTTCGGCTTTTGCTTGAGTGGAACAACCGGCTGAATATTTTAAAACAGGGAATGATCTTCTGCAAGCTGGACAGGCAATTGGTTGAGAAAATGCTGAACCTGTTGATCTGCTAAGGCAGCTTCAGCTATGCTTAACCCCAGTTTACGATAACTGTCTACAAAGCATGCAAGTACCAAACTACTTGCATGCTTTTTTTAACTTTTCTTTTATAAACCTCAAAATACTACATAGTTACTAACTTGTAAATTTAGGCACGTCCCAAGCTGATGTCCAGTTTGGGACGATTAAACAGTTCCTGCATTTGTCCTTGCGTAAGCCATGTATTTTCATCCACCAATTTTATATCCGATGTTTGTCCGTCAGGGGCGCGTATACATTTGAATTACATTTACAGAATAAGGAGCAAAATTTTGGGTAAATGTTTTGCTGATATCCTTGATTTTTGATGTCACCGGTATGATTTTTTCAGGTTCGTCAATAGTATTGGTGTCATCAGGCTTGTCACCTTTCAGCGTAACCATAGTTCCTTCGGCGGCTACCCCAGTGGCGCCATTTAGCGTTATAGTAACCGCTTGAGCCTTGTCTGAGGTATTAACGACTTTGAGATATACTGCTCCGCCTTTCGTATTTTTGGTAGCTACATAAAATAAAGTCGGGATGGTTGCTTTTTTAGGTATAGCCCTGCGGTTAGTGCTATCCTGTTTGGTAGCCCTCTTCACAGGTATGTTTGTTCCGGCTACCGGAATAACCTGACTGCCCAAATAAGTATTAAACATCTTTTGGACATAATAAGACGGCGATCCATAGCTTGTAATTGCATTATATCCAATCAGGTCTGAACCCCATTGCCAGGCACGGGGCAGTGTTCCTGTTTTCGGATTTACATTGACAAAAAGCGGCGCATAACACGATTTGAGTACCAGGTCAGCATTGCGCTCCATTCCGGTCATCCAGGCGGCATCCCCCAGTGCTGCGTTCATATTGGTTGTTGGAACACCCTCTCGTGTTGCCCATTCGCCTACAAATATCTTAGGGCTGGTGGCACGGTTATATTTATCATAATGATCTGCGTCCTCCTCCATTTGCCAGGCGCTACGATAATAATGTTCGTCGATCATACTGGGGACATCGCCTGTAGTTACTTTTCCCTTTTGCTCTTCGCTTATGGTTGAAATGCAGAGTATCTGGGGATACCTGGCTTTTATAGCATTCCGAAATTGATTAAACCGGCCGTCATAACTTGGAGACCGGTCAAACCAGTCCTCGTTGCCTATTTCAACATAGCTAAGTTTAAATGGAGCAGGATGGCCGTCTTCGGCACGTTTGGCTCCCCATTTTGTTTTAACACTACCGGTTACATATTCAATCTCGTTCAGTGCATCTTCAATATAGGGTTTTAACAAAGGGCCCGGATATACATAATCACCTTTTAACGAATAGCCGGCATAAACCGCCAGTAAAGGTTCAATCTTTAAATCTTCGCACCATTCTAAAAACTCCAGCAATCCTATACCGTCTGATGCCCGGTATCCCCAGCATCCTGGGTGTCCCGGACGCTGCTCAAGCGGGCCTAATGTGCTTTTCCAGGGAAAACGGGTAGAAAAATAATCACCTTCCAAAAAATTACCTCCCGGGAAACGGAGAAATGTGGGCTTCATATCTGCCATCATTTGCATCAGGTCAATCCGGTTTCCATTTGGCCGGTTATGGTAGGTAGGCGGGAAAAGAGATACCAGATTAAAATAGTAGGAGCCAGGCCGTTTAGTTGAAATTACAAAACGGCCTGCTGCGGTAGGCTTAATGCCAGCAGTTGTGGTTAAGGATACCCGGTACTTTTTCCAGGGTCCTTTATCGAGGGTCACCTGTCCAGAAGCATAAGTAACGGTGCCATCGTTGCTTTCTATACTTACATTTAAGGGGCCTGCGGCTTCATCGGTACCTTTGGCATAAAACGAAGCCTGGTAAGTGGTTTGTGGTTTTACGGGTATACCCCAGTAACCTTCATTGGCTATGCCCACACGGCCGTCGCCTTTTTCAACAACAAGCCGCAAACAAACGGTCAGGGCATCATTGATGGCATTACGCTGCTGCTCCATCGGAACGTTTAATTCGTTTGCCCCCATTAACATAATGGTTCCTTTACCTCCACCTTCCTGCACCACGCTCCAGGCTTCCGGGGTTTCCATATTATCTTTAAAAACCCGGTTCCTGATGAGTTCCGCATATAATCCTCCGTCGTATGAATGATTAATTTCTTCTGTCATCAAGCCATATAGTGTTGGGCTAACCTTTGCCCCGCTCTTGTTTAAATTCAGGGTTAGTTTAGCATTTTGCGCACTTAAGCGAAAAGTAACTAAAAAGCACAGCAGTATTGCCGCAAAATAAAATGTTTTCCTTTTCATATAATTTAGAGTTTGATTAGTGGCGTTCTTATTTTTAGTTATAAAGCACTTTACCATACCTGATCTAAAATTGATTGGTTAAGCGAGGTTGAAAGCAAAAATAACTAATTAATAAAATTATTGTCAAAATAACATTTATTAATATAAAAAAGAAAATTTCAAACTTTTAATATTTAATAAAAGCGAGTCTTTATATAAAAGCCGCTTGTACGGTAGTTTGAAGTTGCAAATTATAAGGTGCTCAAAAA
>JAQBOY010000121.1 GCA_028287805.1 Mucilaginibacter sp. | reverse complement strand
ACAGCGCACATTAATCCACAGGCGCCTCCGCCAATTATTATAGCATCAAACTCGGGTTGTTTTATTAAATTTGCAGGCATGGCTGAAGTTTCGCAAATATCGGAATTTGGAAAGATACTGATCTTTTTAATAACAGGAATTATCCTGGTATGCGGGATGTTTTTGTTGAACAGGGTAATTGCGCCCAATAATCCTAATCCTGAAAAGTTAACTTCCTATGAATGTGGCGAAGAACCAACGGGCAATGCCTGGTTACCATTCAATTCACGCTTTTATGTGATTGCCCTTATTTTTCTGCTGTTTGATGTAGAAATGGTATTCATTTTTCCGTGGGCTACTGTTTTTGGCAGCCACGAACTCAATGCCATAGATCATCGCTGGGGTTTATTCTCCTTAATAGAGATGTTTCTTTTTTTAGGGATACTGATATCAGGTTTAGTATATGTTTGGGTTAAAGGCGACCTCGACTGGATAAAACCTAAGCCGGTTGTGCCAACAGTAAACACTTCTATTCCGTTAAACTTATACGAAAAGCTTAACCAGCAACAAAGTACCCATATCCTAAAAAAATTCAGCTTAGAGCCCGAACCTGTTATAACGGCTACTACTACTACTACTACTACTACCGAGGCAACTGCTATCAGGAAACCAATGTTCAAACCCACTTTTAAAAAACCATCCAATGACGCCTGATCTGACACATGAAAGCGGTGGCATAATGGTCACCAAATTAAACGACCTGCTTAACTGGTCGAGGTTATCTTCACTTTGGCCCTTGGGCTTTGGTATAGCCTGCTGCGCTATTGAAATGATGAGTTCTTATGCCTCCACTTATGATATGGACCGTTTTGGGGTTTTCCCACGCCCTTCGGCCCGCCAGGCAGATGTGATCATCATTGCAGGCACCGTTACCTTTAAAATGGCCGAGCGTATTAAACGCCTTTATGAGCAAATGCCCGAACCAAAATATGTGATCTCTATGGGTTCATGCTCCAATTGCGGCGGCCCTTACTGGCAACATGGTTATCATGTGGTAAAAGGTGTTGACCGGGTAATCCCGGTGGATATTTATGTACAAGGCTGCCCTCCCCGTCCGGAATCACTCATCGGCGCTATACTGGAATTGCAGAAGAAAATTGAAGGAGAAAGTTTAGTTGGTGGTAAGCCAGAAAAGTTGGGAAGCCCGGAAGCGGTTTAATTAAGCCCAATATTTGGAAGGCAAAAGAACTGAAATATACAACTTCAAAAAGTATTCAAAATTGCCTTATTATATTTGACAACTAAAAACTAAACAATTGAGTTATCAAAAAAAGCTAATCTGGTTAATTGCTATTTCTACCCTGGTAAGACTTATTTTCGCATCCTCCTTAGAATTGAGTAATGTAGAAGTTTATTATTGGGCTTTATCAAGAAAACTGGAATGGAACTATTTTGACCATCCTCCTATGGTTGCCTGGCTTATACGGCTTACAACCGGTAATTTAACATCAAGTGAAATTTTAGTTCGTTTGGGTGCTGTTATAACCTCTGCAATTTGTACCTGGTTGATTTTTAAAATAGGCACACTTATCAATGGTCAACGTACAGGCTGGTTTGCTGCCTTACTTTATACATCTTCCATATATTCAAGTATAGAAGTTGGTGTTTTTATCCTGCCCGACAGTCCTCAGATGGTATTTTGGCTCTCCAGCTTATTACTGGCTGTAAAGATTATTCATACGCCCCCTGAAAATTCAAAATATCGTTTGCTTTGGTGTTTATTCGGTGTGCTGACAGGATTATGTATCATGAGCAAGGTGCATGGTGTTTTTTTATGGTTAGGAATGGGTTCCTATCTTTTGCTGTTTGATCGCAACCGACTCAAAAATCCTTACGTTTATTTATCTCTTGCGATTACTCTTATTGTTATTTCCCCTATTATCATTTGGAACTTTCATAATGATTTTATTACTTACAAATTTCATAGCGACAGGGTAAATTTAGCAGGGGCAGGATTGCATATGAAGATGTTTTTAAAAGCACTGTTAGGGGTAATTTTTTCGACCGGCCCTATTCATTATTTTTTAATTGGCAATAGTATTTACTGGATTTTTAAAGGCAATTCAGGAGTTGATAAAAAAAACATTCGCTTATTACTGCTTTTTGGTTTGCCGCTGATTGTTATATTATTTATTATATCCATGTTCCGGGAAACATTACCTCATTGGCCCGGCCCCGCATTTAGCGTTCTACTCATTTTACCGGCCATCCAATTGGCTTCAAAGGAAAAATACATAACAGGTAAGTTCCCTGTTATTTTAAAACTGGCCTTAAGCTATTCAGTCCTGATAGTTGTTTTACAAGTGCTTCTCCTCAATTACTTTCCGGGCACACTATCACCAGAAAGACAGGGAATAAAAACTGGGACTAATGATCTGACGTTAGATTCATATGGCTGGAGAGAAGCCGGAACAAAATACGATTCCTTATATAAAAGTGACGTATTAAAAAAATTAATGCCTTCCGGAGCTCCTATTATTATTACCGATTGGACACCGGCAGCACACATTGAGTTTTACATGGCCAGCCGTACCGGGCAACAAACCTTTGGTATTGGTGACGTTATTTATTTGCATCAGTATTATTGGATGAATAAATACAAGAGCCCTTTAAAGTATGGCGGTAATGCCTATTATATTTGCCCTTCAAATTTATTTACCTACAAAACCTTTGATAAGGTAATAAGCGGTTATAAAAATTATGAACTGGCCCTGTCATTGCCTGTGTACAGAAGCGGAGTGGTTTGTAAAGAATATTATATTTTCAGACTTAAAGGATATCAAGGGTACTCTTCTAAAAAGAAATCTCAATAGAATTACTATTTGTACAATCTATTTAATTGGATGCTAACCGGCTATTATTTTATAAACAAGGCTTATTGTCTGAACCGGGATTTGTAGAATTTAAAGATTACCTTGATTAATAGAGATACATCTTGTAATCCTTAAATTCTAAAAATCTCAATCAAATTATCAGTTACTGGCCCTGGGCTAAAGTATACCCTATTTTTCCGTTAAAATTCATCAGGAACTCAACCGAACAAACTTTTACTTCTTCAGACAAGTCAGCAGCTATATGCAATAGTTCTTTTTGCTTGATCTCTCTTCCTGCTTTCTTTTCAAAGCGAATGCGGTATTCATTCACCAGTTCCGTATAAATAGAGCCGGTAGGCCAAACCTGTGTACCACGATTAGAGATCATCACTAATTCAAAATTCTCGTTAAAGCGCAAACTCTTTTTAGCAATTGCCGCCAGTACATCAGGCTGTACGTTTGATTCTACAAACACATCAACACCTATCATTTCTTCCACTACATTTTTACCAGTAAGTGTCAGCTTATTTTGAATTGGATTGATATTATTCTGTTTGGCTTCAAAATCATCGCTGGCAAATACGCCGCCTTCTGCCGGCACTTTACCTAAGTTGCCTATTACAGCATCTGCAAAAGCAATTGTGCCTAATGATGGTGTTGATTTATCGCCAAAATCGCCGGTGTGTACACCTTGCTCCAACGTATAAAGTAAGGCATTTTCAATAATGGCAGCATTTGAAGAATAACCTAAAAACCGCAGCATGGAGATGCCCGACAACAATAATGCAGTTGGGTTAGCTATACCACGACCAGCAATATCAGGCGCGGTGCCATGTACTGCCTCAAATATGGAAATATTATCACCAATATTAGCTGATGGTGCAAAGCCTAAACCGCCCACTAAACCTGCGCAAAGATCAGATACAATGTCCCCCTGTAAGTTAGTTAATACAATAGCCTCAAACATTTGCGGGCGCGATACCAGCTTCATGCATAAGTCATCCACAATAATATCAGATGCTTCAATATCCGGATATTCTTGGGCTACCTGCTGAAAAACTTCCAGGAATAACCCGTCGGTCAACTTCATGATATTGGCTTTATGTCCGCAGACTAATTTTTTATAGCCTTTGCGGCGCACCATTTCAAAAGCGTAACGGATAACCTGCTCCGAACCCGGACGGGTAATGATACGGCGGCCAACAGCTACATCATAAGTCAGCAAATGCTCAATGCCACCGTAAGTATCTTCAATATTTTCACGAATAATAGTTAAATTTATAGGAATACCGGCTTTTGAAAAAACAGTATCAACGCCATTCAAAGTTCTGAAATCGCGTTGATTAGCGTAAGTGTTCCAAACCTTACGCGCGGTTACATTTATACTTTTTACACCTTTACCTTTAGGTGTTTCCATAGGGCCCTTAAACAGAATACCCAGGTTTTCGATAGTTTCTTTAGCCTTTGTGGTCATACCGGTAGAATGTCCGGCATCAAAATAGGATTTACCCATTTCCACAAACTCATATTCGAGCTGTACATTACTGGCTTTAAAAATTTTCAGAACGGCTTCCATTATTTCGGGACCTATCCCATCGCCACCGGCTACAGCAATTTTAGTTTTCATAAGAATAAATGTATTTGTGAAAAAGCACGCAAATATACACCAAAAAAGGGTACATTTTAAGCTAAAAACCAAAATAGCTTATGCTTTTTGAAAGATTTAGGCTAAACTTGCAACAGATAATGAAAGCATTTTACGGCGATTTAAAATTGGGTATTTTGGGCGGCGGGCAATTGGGCCGCATGTTGATACAACAGGCTATTAATTATAATGTAATGGTAAAGGTGCTTGACCCCGATCGTGAGGCTCCCTGCCGTAAATTATGTGATGAGTTTGTAGTGGGATCGTTAAGTGATTATAAAACCGTTTATAATTTTGGCAAAAAGGTTGACCTGCTCACTATTGAGATAGAAAAAGTAAATGTAGATGCGCTGGAACAGTTAGAGAAGGAAGGCGTTTTGGTATATCCACAGCCACGTATCATCCGTTTAATACAGGATAAGGGGCTGCAAAAGCAATTTTTTAAGGAAAACGATATCCCTACTGCCGAATTCAAAATTATCTCTTCGCCCGAAGAATTAACCCGCAGCAGGATACCATTTCCTTATATTCAGAAATTAAGGCGAGATGGTTATGATGGCCGGGGTGTTTATAAACTGATAGATGAATCATACCTGCCCGGCGCTTTTACCGAACCAAGCATAATTGAGCGGTGGATAGATTTTGAAAAGGAAATAGGCGTAATAGTTGCACGTAATGAGAATGGCGAGGTAAGTACTTTTCCACTGGTTGAAATGGAGTTTAATCCACAGGTTAACCTCGTCGTGTTTTTAATTTCCCCCTCTACCCTGCCATTTGAAGTACATGAAGAAGCACAGCGCATAGCCAAAAAAATAGCCGTAGATTTGAAAATTGTAGGCTTGCTGGCGGTGGAAATGTTTTTGACTAAAGAAGGTAAAATACTGGTGAATGAGCTGGCACCACGCCCGCATAACAGCGGTCATCAAACTATTGAGGGTAACGTAGTATCGCAATTTGAACAACATTTAAGAGCCATATTTAACCAGCCTTTAGGAGATACGGCATGCCTGAATAATGCCATAATGGTTAATGTTTTGGGTGAAGCCGGATATGAAGGCCCTGCCATTTACCAGGGAATTGAAAAAATATTAAAATGCCCCGGCGTATATGTACATTTATATGGCAAAGCTTTAACCAAACCGTTCCGCAAAATGGGGCATGTAACTATTGTAGATGCAGACAGGGAAAAAGCGATTGAGAAGGCAAGGTATGTGCAGGATACGTTGA
>JAQBOY010000021.1 GCA_028287805.1 Mucilaginibacter sp. | reverse complement strand
TTGATTGAATTTCAGCAGTTGACGGGTACATAAATGTCCACACACCATTACGTTGCCATATGTTTACAGGTAAATGAATAATTTCTGTTTTACCGTTAACCTGCGTAATTTTTGCATCAACCGGCATGGCCATCTTTTCTTTATTAACCAGTGTGATCAATGCGCCGTTTTCAGCGTTATCCTTCACATATTTTACAGATTGTACAGCCTGGTCAATTTTCCAGGTGGTAAAGAACCAGGGTTGAAAGAACCAGTTCAGGTCTTCGCCCGAAGCATCATTCATGGCACGGAAAAAGTCATAAGGCAGCGGGTGTTTAAATGCCCAGTGTTTTACGTACTCATGAAATGCAAAATCAAAACGTTCCGGACCTAAAACCACGTTGCGCAACATATCCAAACCCTGGGCTGTTTTGTTATAATACTGGCCATAATCGTTTATAGCTTCAGGAGCAAGCATCAACGGGTCTTTAGCTCGCGACATTGCACGTGCAATACCAGGTGCTGTTCTGTTTTTAGCATGAAAGTATTCGCCATTATTAAATTTCTCTGTAGCGTATTCATTAATAAAAGTATTAAAACCTTCATCCATCCACATATACTTACGCTCGTTAGAGCCTACGATCATTGGGAACCAGTTATGACCAATTTCGTGTGTGACGTCATTCCAAAGGCCACCATTTTTTAAGTTGCTTAAACAAAAGATGATGCCGGGATATTCCATCCCTAAAGCTACGCCAGATACGCTTACAGCTGAGTTCCATGGATATTCAAAATAACCCTTTGAATAAATTTCCATACTGTTTTTCAAATATTCGGTTGAGCGGCTCCAGGAATCGTTACCTGAACTTTCAATAGGATAGGTGCTCATGGCGATACCCTTGCGTCCCGAAGGGAAATTAACCCTTGCTGCATCCCATATAAAAGCGGAAGATGCTGCCCATGCTACGTCACGGCTGTTTTGCATTTTAAAATGCCAGGTTAAAGTGCCATTAAAAGGATGTGCAGCCGCTGTGCCAACTTCCTCAGGCTTAATAATCATAACCGTTTTATCACTGTTTTGGGCTTGGGTAAGGCGGCTTTGCTGGGCAGCACTTAGTACCTGCGCCCCATTTTGCAAATCACCTGAACCAACCACGGTCATGTTTGCCGGGGCTGTTACATAATAATCAAAATTGCCGTAGTCGCAGTAAAACTCGCCTAAACCCATATAAGGCAGGGTGTTCCATCCTTCTACATCATCATATACGCACATACGCGGGTACCACTGTGCAATTTCATATACATAGCCTTGTTTGAATTTTTTACGGCCCATACGGTCGGCGCCATAAAACGGAATAGAAAAACTGTAATTTACTTTTACCAGTATTTTATCTCCTTTTGCACCCAGCGGGGTTTTTAAACGTACCTGCATACGTGCATCTGTAATTACTGGCACAACGGTATAGGTTTGATTTTTATAAGTAACCGTTACCGATGCAATATGATAGCCGCCACGGTTAAAGCCCTTTACATCAAAGCGATCGCCGCCAATTGGTGTGGTAGCTGCCCCGCGGGAATCAGGTTTAAATAAGTTTTGATCCAGTTGCAGCCATAAATATTCCAAATTATCAGGACTGTTGTTTGTGTAGGAGATAGCTACTTGGCCGGTAACGGTGGTATCCTGCGCACCTTCATTTAAAGTGGTATGAATTACATAATCGGGGCGGTTCTGCCAGTAATGTTCACCGGGTTTTCCGCTTGCCGAACGGGTACCACCGCTGGTAGTTGGCCAGGTAACAGGGCCGAATACATCTGAATGATCATATTTAATAGAATCTGCAGTTTGTGCAAATGAGGTTGCTGTTACCAGGATTAACCCCAGTACATTTAAGAATGTAGTTAGTTTTAATTGACGCATTACAATAATTTATATTTCGAAGCGCAAATTAACCAAATATTATGAATTTGATAATTTGGCAAGTAAGCGAAGTAAATTATGAGATGGAAATGATTACTTTATCAGTTGAAGTAAAATATAAATGAATTATGCATACCGGTAAATGCAGTACAATACGCAGATTTGTAATAGCACAAAACAATTATCACTTTCGTGCCATTATTAATTATATATGAATCAACTGGCTAATTCCACCTCACCATATTTATTGCAGCATGCCAATAACCCGGTAAACTGGTATCCATGGGGTGCCGAAGCTTTACAAAAGGCAAAAGCAGAAAACAAGCTGATACTGGTAAGTATTGGCTATTCTGCCTGCCATTGGTGCCATGTAATGGAGCATGAAAGCTTTGAAGATGAAAGTGTAGCGGCTGTGATGAATGAATATTTTGTTTGTATTAAGGTAGACAGGGAAGAGCGGCCGGATGTTGATCAGATATACATGAGCGCGGTACAATTGATGAGTGGGAGAGGAGGATGGCCTTTAAATTGTATCTGCCTGCCAGATCAGCGGCCTATTTATGGCGGTACGTATTTTCGTAAAAATGACTGGACAAGCTTATTATTTAACCTCGCCGATTTTTATAAACAAAAACCGCAGGAAGCAGAGGAATATGCTGTCAGATTAACGGAGGGTATTCAACAATATGAGTCGATTGGATTTATTGCTGAACAATCATCTTATACTAAAAACGACCTGGCTGTTATAGTTGATAGCTGGAAAAAATATTTTGACCGGGTTGAGGGTGGTATGGGTAACGCACCTAAATTTCCAATGCCCAATAATTGGCAATTTTTAATGCGTTACGCGCATTTGATGAAGGATGCGGAGATGGAGCAGTTGGTTAAGCTAACGCTACGTAAAATGGCTTTTGGAGGTATTTATGACCATGTTGGCGGAGGTTTTGCACGTTATGCCGTTGATGGGGTATGGCACGTTCCCCACTTTGAAAAAATGCTGTACGATAACGCTCAACTACTTAGTTTATATGCAGAAGCTCATACCTGGAATACAGATGCACTTTATAAAAAAATAGTTAACGAGATTATTGCCTTTTCAACACGTGAGCTGTTCTCTCCCGAAGGTGGCTTTTATTCGGCATTAGACGCGGATAGTGAAGGTGTAGAAGGTAAATTTTATGTTTTTACCAAAGCTGAAATTGAACAACTATTAGGCGGGGATGCCGAACTATTTTGCATTTACTATCATATTACTGATGCCGGTAATTGGGAAGAAGAAAATACCAATGTGTTATTCAGAAAAGAGGACGACCAGCAATTGGCCGAAAAATTAGGTATGGCTACCGAAGAACTTCAAAGTAAAATTGAAACTTCGCGGCAAAAAGTATTTGAAGCGCGCAGTAAACGTGTACGCCCCGGGTTGGATAATAAAATATTAGCTTCCTGGAATGGATTAATGCTGAAAGGGCTGTGTGATGCCTATAGGGCCTTTAACAACCCGGCTTTTATAGAACTGGCCCTGAAAAATGCCGACTTTATTATTAATAACCTGATAAATAAGCAAGGAAGATTAATTCGTACTTATAAAAGGGATAATTCCCTCACTTTTAGAGAGGGCCAGGGTGAGTCTTTTGATCGGGCAATTGCTTTTTTAGATGATTACGCCAATATAATTGACGGCCTGATCGTTTTATATGAAGTAACCTTTGATGAGCAATGGCTGCAACAGGCTATAAAATTGACCGATGAAGCTATTACTCATTATTATGACGAAGTAAATGGTGTTTTCTTTTATACCGCAGATGATGACGAACAACTTATTGCCCGTAAATCGGAAATTATGGATGGGGTAACACCTGCTTCAAATTCAGTAATGGCGCGTAATCTTAAAAAGTTGGGTTTATTATTTGATAAGGAGCAATATTTGGAAATTTCTGCGCAACTGTTACGTAATGTTTTTCCTCATTTAACCAAGTATGGGTCTGCCTATTCTAATTGGGCCATGTTATTACTGGACGAGGTTTTTGGGGTATATGAGATAGCTATAACCGGCGCCGATTATGAAACTTTCCGTATAGCTATTGAAAAAACATACATTCCCAATAAAATTATGTTGGGTGGTAAAAAAGGAAGTTTACCTTTGTTGCAAAACAGATTTGGCACTAATACACAACTATTTGTTTGTAAAGACAAAACCTGTGGATTACCTGTAAACAATATCACCGACGCGTTAAAACAAATTAATTGATAGCCGGAATCAGCATTAATAAAATAAATCTAATTCTGTCATTTTTTTAATCAGACAAAACTTTAATAAAAAAAAATACTTATAAGATAAATATTTAATTCTAATGAAAATTGAACCACAACACGTAGTGTCCTTAACTTACGATTTGTATGTTGATCAGGAAGACGGTACTGAAGCTTTAACAGAAAGCGCGACACAGGAACAACCTTTAACATTTTTATTTGGAGCAGGACAAATGCTTCCAAAGTTTGAAGAACATTTAAGCAGCCTTTCAACAGGTGATAATTATGATTTTAGTATTTCTGCAGAAGATGGTTATGGTGAATATGATGAAGAGGCAGTAGCCAACTTGCCTGTTGAAATGTTTAATGGAACTGATTTACCTGAGGTAGGCGCTATATTACCTTTACAGGATAATAATGGTAATCATTTTCAGGGACAGGTAGTTTCTGTTGCTGAAGATTCCATTATAGTTGATTTGAACCACCCAATGGCGGGTCAAAAACTACACTTTAAAGGAGTGATATTAAACGTAAGGCCTGCAACACCTGAAGAACTGTCTCATGGGCATGCTCACGGAGCAGACGGGCATCACAGCCACTAAGGAGATTGTCTGAACAAGAATTTTTTAAGATTAATGGATTGCCATAATGCTCCATTAAATCTTAGCATCTTTTAATCTTAAAAATTCCGGTTCAAACAATGCTACATATCTATATCATCATCATCAGTAATATAGCAATGAACGAAAATGTTTGATGTAATCGCTTTTCCGTTTATTGTTGCAGGGATAAATTGCTTGTCTTCTTCACTCAGCAAATCCGGATTTATATGGATTATTCTATCATAATCGCCAGATTTAAGATGTATTTTATATTCTGCCAGTCTTCCCCCGGGGCTTATTAATAATTCAAGTACAGCTATATACAATTCACGATTGATGTTCGCCATATCGGCAGGTATTTTAAATAATTTTAAATAAGGTAAATAACCAAAATATCGCCCGCCAACTTTAATAGGCTTGGTTATCCGGTCTCCGGGCTTAAATGTATCATCTATAGTATACCTGAAGTTTGATGTGCTATCTTCAGGCGCTTCGCCTAATAAATTATTGGTATCGTAATTATAATTTTCAAACGATTGGCCTTTGTTATTATAAAAATGCCACACCCCGGTTTTCTTATCATTAGTAAACATCCCGCTCGCTATAATCGTTTTATGATATAATGCCTGGTATAAGCCCTGTTTTATTTCCCTGTCTTTTTCAATAATTGTATGATATTGTTCTACAACAGTATTGGTCAAACGGTTTTTGCGCGAAACAACCTCCTGTGCAAAACAAGTATTGATGAAAAAAAGGATAGCCGTAAAAAATAGAATGTTTTTCACTTAAGTATATTTTCTGCCAATTTAAATCTTAATAATTAAATTTCAATAATACTTGTGCGGCTATTGATATAATACAATACAATAGCTGCACAAGTGTGTAATAATTTACTTTTGATGCTTAACTTGCATGAAAAATAAAGTATATGTCGGCCTTACCCAATCCATTGCCCTATAAAACCGTTTGTTTTTCTGAAACGGTAATCACTGAATTAATGATACCTTCTTATTCAAATTTTGGCGGTAAAATACACGGAGGTATATTATTATCATTAATGGATAAGGTGGCTTATGTTTGCGCGGCTAAACATGCAGGCAATTATTGCGTAACCGCATCTATTGATACGGTTGATTTTTTACAGCCGGTTGAAGTGGGCGAGCTGGTATCGCTAATGGCATCTGTAAATTATGTGGGCAATACCTCCCTGGTGGTAGGCATAAGGGTAATATCCGAAAATATTAAAACCAATATTGTAAACCATACCAATACCAGCTATTTTACAATGGTGGCTAAGGACGAAAACAATAAGCCGGTTCAAGTTCCGGGGCTGATACTGGAAAACAGGGTGCAGGTAAGAAGATTTATTGAAGCCCGGCGCCGAAAGGAAATAAAGCAAAATTATAAACAGGAAGTTGACGAAATAACAATGCCTGATGATTATTTGCTTTGTGAGCAATTGTTAACAGGCGAGCGTTGTCTCATAGCCCAATAATTAACCATACCTAAATAAGCGTTTGGGTTGAAATGAAGGATTAATCATTGAAACTTTGACTTTTATAATTTTCAATAAACCATTTTAAGGCCGTGCTTTTATTGGTTTGTTTGTACGCTAAAACCACTTCGGTGTTTACCGGGATCTGATCCAATTCAATAAACGATACCTGCAAATAATGATATTGCCTTTTAATTGATGACGGTAAAATGGAAACTCCCAAGCCGGCTTCTATCAACTGTAATATAGAATGCACATTATTGGCCTCATGAGTTATATCCGGTTTAAACCCCATCCGCCCGCATATTTCCATTAACTTGTCATTGTAATATGGCGCAAATTCTTTGTTGAAAAATATAAAAGGACTGCTTTTAATAAATAATACTAAGTCTTGTTGAGTGTTAAAGTTTTTTGTAGTTGATGGAACAACCACTACAAACGGATCAAAAAATAAACTTTGCTGCTGTAATTTTTCAGAATGAACCGGGGCTCTTAATATACCCACATCCAGTTTGCCCTGTTCCAACGCATCAATCTGGGTAATGGTAGGCACTTCATATAAGCTTGTTTTTATATATGGAAACTCCTTGTGCATCAATTTTAAAACCTCGGCCAGGTAAGTTTGATATACAGAACTGATATAACCTATTTTAAATTCTCCGCTTTCATTTAAGTGGATTTGCTTTACTATATTTTTGCTTTCTTCAAGTCGTGCAAAAATAGCATCTACCTCAACTTTAAAATATTTTCCGGCATCAGTTAAAGTAACACGTTTATTACTGCGTGAGAACAATAGCACCCCTAACTCTTCTTCTAATTCCTTTATCTGCCGGCTTAATGGCGGTTGAGAAATAAAAAGTTTTGCAGCAGCGTTTCTGAAATGCAATTGCTCGGCTACTGTTTTAAAATATAAAAGATGTCTTATTTCCATATGATACCTACTAAGTATCAATTATTGATTAAATTGATATTTTTCAAATATGCTAAAAGCGGTTAGTTTTGACAATATAAATTATACTAAACATGGTAACAGATTATTCGCGAAAAGCTACAAATGACGAAATACGAACAAGGTTTGACAATGATGTGGATCGTTTCTCCAATCTGGATACCGGGCAATTAACTACCATTGATGCTCCGCTTACAATGGAACTTTGTACAGAAGCTGCAAAATATGTTAATCCGCAGGCTAAGGAGTTATTGGATATTGGCTGCGGAGCTGGTAATTATACATTAAAAATGCTGAGCAAGATCAATAACCTAAACTGTACGCTGAACGACCTGAGCATGCCTATGCTGCAAAAAGCAAAAGAACGCGTAGCAGCAGAAACAGCGGGGCAAATAACCATTATACAGGATGATATGCGTAACCTGTTTTTGCCTGATGATCATTTTGATATTATACTTGCCGCTGCTACTTTACATCATTTACGTGATGATAGCGATTGGGAGCTGGTTTTTACTAAATTGTATAAAACTTTAAAATACGGCGGGAGTATATGGATATCAGATTTGATCACACATGATTCGTCGCCATTGAATGAACTGTTCCATCAAAAATACAGTGATTACCTTGAAACGCTTGGCGGGCCGGAATACCGGCAAAAAGTATTGGATTATATTGCGCATGAAGATACGCCACGATCTTTAAACTATCAGTTGGACCTATTAAAAAAGGTTGGTTTTAAGCAAGTGGAAATACTGCATAAGAATTCTTATTTTGCTGCTTTTGGAGGTGTGAAATGAGGCTGTTTCTGATTGAAAAATATGAAGTTTTAAAAAAACTTCATCAACTTATTAGTGCATTTCTTTAATTTTTGCCATATTGAGCCGTAAAAAAACATGATCAACGTAAACGAATATTTTGAAGGTGCTGTGAAATCGCTGGCCTATGATTCAGCCGAAGGAAAATCAACAATTGGCGTTATTGAAGCAGGAGAATATGAATTTGGCACATCAAGCCATGAAACCATGACAGTTATAGAAGGCGAGTTAACCGCATTGTTACCGGGAGCACAAAATTGGGTGGTATTTAAAAACGGACAATCGTTTGAAGTAGAAGCCGATAGTTCATTTAAGGTAAAATCAAGCGGGCAAAGTTCGTATTTGTGTAAATACAGATAAAATAAGCCGAACACATAAACCCTTAATACTACTGCAATTAGTTTATGAAGAAGGCTAAGCCATAAAACGACTTAGCCTTCTTCATAATCATCATTAAGATCAGGCAGTTACTGCTTCGCGTTCTTCTCGCTGTTTTTTTTGACCGCTTTGTTTACCTGGCTTCAGGATCACTTTGGTCCATCCTCTATCGCGCGCATCAAAATGCTTGTATGCATCAGGTGCATCCTCCAATGCAAGCTCATGCGAAATAATAGCCGACGGTTTTGCTTTGCCGGAAGAAATGAGGTTGCATAGTTGACGGTTGTATGATTTTACATTCGCTTGTCCGGTTGCTATGCTCTGGCCCTTCATCCAAAAATTGCCAAAGTCAAATTCCATGTGCCCTTTTTTCTCCAATGGATCTTCAGCTTTTGGGTCCTGGGCAACAAATACACCCACTACACCAATAGATCCGGTTGCCTTTACCGCATTAACCAGTTCATTCATGGTTATATTATTATGTTCGTGCCCATGTTTATCGCAACACTGGTAGCCAACGCATTCGCAACCCCTGTCAGCGCCCATACCATCGGTCAGTTCCATCACCTGGTCAACTACTGGTGCCTTTGAAAAATCAATAGGTATGGC
>JAQBOY010000016.1 GCA_028287805.1 Mucilaginibacter sp. | reverse complement strand
CCTTTTATTTCCCGTGGCTCCAGGTTTACTAAAATGCTTACCTTTTGGCCTATTATCGCTTCCGGCTCATAATGTTCCGCTATTCCGGATACAACGGTACGCTGGTCTATGCCGGTATCAATAGTCAACTTTAACAGCTTTTTAGTTTTAGCTACTTTCTCGGCAGTTAATATGGTGCCGGTTCTAATGTCCATTGCGGCAAAAGCCTCGTAATTGATGTTTTCTTTGGCTGGGGCTATTTCCATTTCTTCTGCTATTGCAACCGCTTCTTTTTTATCAAGCAGTTTCTGAATTTGTTTTTCTATCACTTCATCCTCCACCTTCTCAAATAATAAGGCTGAGGGGTTTAGTTGATGTCTGTTATTAAAAACGATTTCGCTATCAAATGCAATCCCATCCGAAGGCAGGTTTAACATATTAAATATTTTTTTAGCCGAAGCCGGTAAAAATGGCTGTAAACAAGTTGCTAAATGCGCTATAATAAACAAACAATTATGCAATGCCTCTTTAGCGCTTTCGGGTTCGGTTTTTATGGTTTTCCAGGGTTCCTTTTCCGTTAGGTATTTATTACCCAACCGGGCAATATCCATTACGCTTTGTAAACTTTGCCTAAACCTGTAGGTCTCTAAATTGCTTTCCAAAGCGTCATAAAACACGCCTAATTCACTATTTATAGCAGCATCTGTTAATTCAATTTTACCGGTTTCGCTTTCAATTTTTCCATTGTAAAATTTATGCATCAGTATCATTACCCGGTTCACAAAATTTCCCAAAATAGCTACCAGCTCATTATTTATACGTGCCTGGTAATCTTTCCAGGTAAATTCGCTGTCGCTGGTTTCGGGCAATATAGATGTTAGTACATACCGCAACTCATCCTGCTTGCCAGGAAACTCTTCCAGGTACTCGTGCAGCCATACGGCATGATTACGCGAAGTGGAAAGCTTATCGCCTTCCAGGTTTAAAAACTCGTTTGCCGGTACATTTTGAGGCAATACATACTCGCCATGGGCGTGTAGAATGGATGGGAAAATAATACAATGGAACACAATATTATCCTTCCCAATAAAGTGAATGAGGCAGGCGTTATCAGCTTCATTGTCCTGTTTCTTCCAGTATTGTGTCCAGTCTTTACCTTTATCTATGGCCCATTGCTTGGTAGCAGATATGTAACCAATGGGAGCATCCATCCAAACATATAGTTTTTTCCCTTTGGCTTCTTCCAGGGGCACGTCAATTCCCCAATCCAGGTCTCGTGTCATGGAACGGGGTTGCAGGCCTGATTTTAGCCACGATTTACACTGGCCAAATACATTTACCTTCCATTCGCCTTCCTTTTGGTCAATCCATTGCTCCAGCCAGGGCTGATATTTATCTAACGGCAAATACCAGTGCTTGGTAGGGCGTAATACTGGCGCCTTACCGCTTAAGGTAGAAACAGGGTTAATCAGATCAGTAGGGTTTAATGAAGTGCCGCATCTTTCACATTGATCACCGTATGCATTTTCATTGCCGCAATTGGGGCAGGTACCTACAATATATCTATCGGCTAAAAACTGGTCATATTCCTCATCATAATACTGCTCCGAATACTTTTCAATAAATTCATCCTTTTCATATAAATTCAGAAAGAACTCCTGCGAAAGGTCATGATGTATAGGCGATGATGTACGATGATAAATATCAAACGCTATACCAAACTCTTCAAAACTTTGCTTGATCTGGGTATGGTATTTATCAATAATAGCTTGGGGAGTAGTACCTTCTTTTTTAGCTTTTATAGTTATTGCCGCGCCGTGCTCATCAGAACCGCAGATATATACTACGTCCTTTTTTTTAAGCCTCAAATAGCGTACAAAAATATCAGCCGGAAGATAGGCTCCGGCTAAATGGCCAATATGTAAAGGACCATTGGCATAAGGCAACGCCGAAGTAATAGTATATCGCTTAAATTTATTCAATTGGGACATTTTTACAAATAATGCGCAAAGATAAGGTATTTTAGCCCGAAAGTCGGGTAAGTCAGAAAGCCGGTAAGTCAAAAACTTTTTTTAATATTGAATATGGATAGAGTCAAATCTGCTTCCGGACTACAGCCACCTTATCTTAAAAAGGGGGACAAGATCGCCATTACTTGTCCGGCCAAAAAATTACCCAACCCAATGACCGATGCCATCACCCTTTTACAATCATGGGGGCTGGAGGTTATTATAGGTGAAACCGTGAACGCCAGCTATCACCAGTTTGCAGGTGATGATGAGCTAAGAGCTAAAGATCTGCAGCGTTTTATTGATGATGACAGCATTAAAGCCATTATAGCTGCCCGTGGCGGTTATGGCACCATAAGAATTATTGATAAGGTTGATTTCAGTAATTTTGCACAGCACCCCAAATGGGTAATTGGGTTTAGTGATATTACTGTTTTACACGCGCATTTATTTAATAACTATGGCGCGCAAAGCATTCATGGGCAAATGCCGGTAAACATTCCTGATGCTTCTGCAAAATCATTGGAGTCGCTTAGGAGAGCATTATTTGGTGAAGAATTAAGCTATACTATTAACCCGCATCCTTTAAACCGCACTGGCCAGGGCAGCGGCTTATTAATAGGAGGCA
The DNA here is from genome assembly GCA_028287805.1 of Mucilaginibacter sp. Lineage (GTDB taxonomy): Bacteria > Bacteroidota > Bacteroidia > Sphingobacteriales > Sphingobacteriaceae > Mucilaginibacter. The sequence continues at coordinate 1,688 of JAQBOY010000016.1, read as the reverse complement.
ATTTAAGTTTACTGTTAGCTGTATTAAATTCCGCTTCTGATATTGATTATGCCGGAAAAATATTATTTATTGAAGATGTAGGCGAGTATTTATATGCCATTGACCGGATGATGCATACCTTAAAGCGGGCAGGTAAACTAAAAAACCTTGCAGGCCTGATTGTAGGCGGCTTTACGGATATTAAAGACAATGATATTCCATTCGGACAAACTGTTCCTGAAATTATCAGGAGTGTCGTTGCTGAATATAATTTTCCCATATGTTTTGATTTCCCGGCTGGGCATATACCCAATAATCATAGCCTGGTGTTTGGAAAGCAATTAAGCTTGGTGGTAACTGAGCAGATTGTAGCCAATTATATTTAAATGCACAACCCGATAAAATTAGAAAGCCTCCGAAATTTCGGAGGCTTTCTAAAAAAGTTAATTAATTACTTGCCCACCAAACAGGTACGTTTAACGCATAAAAAACCGCATTTGGATTTCCTAAGTGTTCAATATCTGGTGTTGGTAATCTTACCGGGATATAGTTTAATACAGCGCCTGCCGAACCTGGTCTCACAATTAAGGCAGGTATACCTGTACGCCGCCAATCATTATAAGCTTCAATCTGGCCAAACATTGCTTTCCACTTCTCGGTCATAACATTTGTTAAATTTGCTGTAGCTGGAGTATAGGTGGCAATTGAAGCACCACTATTTGTACCCTGAGTAACATAGGCAACAGAACCTTTTATGCCGGCATTAAGATCTGCTGAAGCGTCTTGACCAAGCCTCACTTTTGCCTCTGCAGACAAGAAACTGGCTTCGTAAGACGTAACCAACGGATAGTTACGTGCAACATCAAAATAAGAACCGGTTGTAGTGCCTGCTGTTACAGTAGTGCCAATTGTAGATGCGTTAGGATCTACAACCAACGCAGTAATATCAGCACCTGTATAGGCATTGTGTGCATCCGGGTTAAAATAATAGCTCAACCTTGGGTCATTGTTGCTTTTTAAAGCGTCAACAAAAATTTTGTTGGCTACAAAGTAACCGGTGCGTTGTTTTTCAAATGCACCCCATTGATTTTGCGAGTTACCAGAAGCTGGATGTATATTCTCCATATTATCGGCAGGATCAGTAATACCTTTAGCCAGATAAGCTAACACATTTGCTGCTGAAGCAGGGTCCTTTTTGCTTACACGGTTTGCATATCTTGCTTTTAAGGTCCATGCTGCTTTTGTCCATTTTGTCAAATCGCCTGAGTAATACAGATCGTCACCCCCGGGAATATCTATGTTAGCCGACGCTGGTTTAGCCATGTTAGCGATACCTGCATCTAATAATCCTTGTATAGATACGATAACAGATTGCTGCGTGTCGTATGGAGCTATAAACACACCGCTGGCACCGCCAAATGCTTTTGAATAGGGAACATCGCCCCATAAATCAGTTGCTATGCCTAAATTAATAGCCATTAAAACTTGTGCAATGCCTGCATAATGTGGGTCTTTAGCCTGGTAAGTATCCATAATAATCTTGGCATTCTCCATTGTATTTGAATACAGCCCAACCCAATGATTATTATAATCGCTGGTTTGAATATTATAGTTCTGCAATGCCTGGTACTGTGAGTTTGCACCAGCCATCTGCTCACTCAATATTGACGCAACCCGCGCCAAATCACCTTCGGTGTTAGCAATGGTAT
>JAQBOY010000009.1 GCA_028287805.1 Mucilaginibacter sp. | reverse complement strand
TCATTATTATGCCGGGAAGCGGTATCAACGAAAATAATGTTGCTGACCTGGTACATTTTACAGGGGCCATTGAAATACATTCTTCTGCCAAAACAGGTGTAAAAAGTAAAATGACCTATAAAAATGAACCTATAGCTATGGGCAACGACTATAGTGATGGGTATAATATTGACGTAACCGATGTTGATCGGGTAAAAAACATTCTTAAAAATGCAAATTCCACTTGTTAATGGCTATGGCTTAAAAGCTCCTGATTTTCATTATAAATTTTTCATCCAACTAAAATTTTAGCATATTTAATAGTTAAAACACCTCATATGAAGAAATACCTGCTCCCTGCAATTCTAATTTGCGCTTTTATGAGTGCTTCTGCACAAAAAGTATCCAAAAAACCACTTGACCATACTGTATATGATGGCTGGCAAAGTGTTACGGGCGACCGCATCAGTAATGATGGCAAATGGATATTGTATGTAGTTAAACCGCAGGCCGGTGATGCGGATATGGTGATAACTGATGCTGCTAACCGCAATAAATTCCATATTGCACGCGCGGATACAGCACGTTTCACGGCTGATTCCAAATACGCGGTATCATTAATAAGGCCTTTTTATAAAGATGTCCGCCAGGCGAAAATTAAAAAAAGAAAACCTGCTGAGTTTCCAAAGGATACTTTAGGCATTATAACACTTGGTACAAAAGAGGTTGAAAAAGTTGCATCGGTGCGGTCATTTAAAACTGCAGACAAAGCGCCGGTAATAGCTTATTTTATATCTGCGGACAGCAGTGCTATAACAGCAAAAAGACCCGATACCTCAAAAAGAGCCACTGCGGCAACACCCACTCCATCGCAGCTTACGGTAAAACAATTATTAACCGGCAAAACCAAATCATTTACTAATGTTACCGAGTACCAGTTAAATAAAGCCGGTACCTTACTGGCTTTTTCGGTTACCGCTCCGCGCAAATCAAAAGATGTTAAGCCAGGTGTATTTGTTTATGATATTGAAAAGGATGTACTAAAACCGGTAAGCACCGGCAGGGGCACCTATCGCAACCTGGCTTTTGATGATGGAGGTAATCAGTTAGCCTTTAGTGCCGAGAAAAACCCCGAAAAGGCACAGGTAAAACCTTATAAGCTTTATTATTATAATACTACAGCAGATAGCGCGCTGGTTGTAGCTGCCCCTAATTGGGACGGTATGCCTGCCAAATGGGAAGTTAGCAGCAATGGGCGCATATATTTCAGCAAAAATGGCAGCAGCCTGTTTTTCGGCACAGCGCCTATTCCAAAACCTGTGGATACGACCATAGTAGATTTTGAAGTAGCCAAGCTGGATATCTGGAACTACAAGGATGATTATTTACAGCCAGAACAATTAAAAAATTTACAGCGTGACCTGCGCCGCAGTTACCTGGCAGTTGTGCACCCTGCAGAAGCGGATAAAAAAATGATCCAATTAGGAGACCCTAATATGCGGGAAGTTTTAGTTGCTGATAATAATGCGAATTACGCTTTAGGGTTAACTGATACCGGGGCACGTATACAATCACAATGGGAAGGCGGCTCCAATCAGGAGGCTTTTGTTATTAATACTAAAACAGGCGAGCGCACCCGCATTAACACGCGTTTAAAGGGCCGTTACAGTATTTCGCCGGGTGGCAAGTATGTAACCTGGTTTGATTCAAAAGATCAAAACTGGCATAGCTATGCTATCAGCACCGGTAAAAAAGTAACCCTTACAGCCTCTACAGGTGTTAAGATGGGCGAGGAGGATAATGATGTTCCTGATGACCCCTCTGCATACGGCATTGGCGGATGGGAACAAAACGATAAAAGCCTACTGGTATATGACCGCTATGATATCTGGAAGATAGACCCTGAAACCGGCAAAGCCGTTAATTTTACTAATGGTGCAGGGCGTAAAAATAAGTTCATCTTCCGTTACCGGATAACCGACCCGGATGAAAAGGCCATTCCTACTAATAAAATGCTTTGGCTACTGACTCAAAATGAAGAAAACAAACAGTGGGGATATTATAAAAAACCATTGGTAGGTTCAGGCGACCCGGAAAAGGTGGTTATGGCACCCTATAGTTACAGCAATTTGCAAAAAGCCAAAAATGCCAATGCTTTTATCTATACCAAATCCAACTATGAGCAATCACCTGACTTGTATATTTCTGACAATTTAAAAAAAGAAATCCGTTTAAGCGCGATCAATCCGCAACAGGCCGGTTATAACTGGGGTACCGCTGAGTTGGTGCACTGGACCACGCCAAAAGGATACCCGGGCACTGGTATTTTATACAAACCGGAGAACTTTGATCCCAACAAAAAATACCCGATGATCTCCTACTTTTATGAGAAGGTATCAGAAACTTTATATAACTACCTCCCCCCTGCCCCCACGCCGTCGCGCTTGCCTATTTCTTTTTTTGTAAGCAATGGCTATTTGGTGTTTACACCGGATATCAGCTATGAGGTGGGCCATCCGGGTAAATCTGCCGTAGAATATGTAAACTCAGGCGTAGAAGCGTTAGCTAAAAACTCGTGGGTTGACCGTGAGCATCTGGGCATACAGGGACAAAGCTGGGGCGGTTACCAAGTGGCCTATTTAATTACCGTTACCAATATGTATGCCGCTGCGTGGGCCGGCGCTCCTGTAGTTAACATGACCTCGGCTTATGGTGGCATTCGTTGGGAAACAGGGGTGAACCGTCAATTTCAATATGAAAAAACACAAAGCCGCATTGGTGCTACACTATGGGATAAACCGGAGCTTTATATAGAAAACTCGCCGCTGTTTCATTTGCCAAATGTAAAAACGCCGGTAATGATTATGAGTAACGATGCGGATGGCGCCGTGCCATGGTACCAGGGTATTGAAATGTTTACCGCCCTGCGCAGGTTAGGCAAACCCGTTTGGTTATTAGAATATAATGGTGAGGCACATAACCTGGTGCAACGCCAAAACCGCAAGGACATTTCCATACGCGAGCTGCAATATTTTGATCACTTTTTAAAAGGCGCACCTATGCCCGAGTGGATGGATAAAGGCGTGCCCGCAGTGGAAAAAGGCAAGAATTGGGGATTTGCACTGGATCAATAGATTAATCAGGTTATATAAAAAACAAAGCCGTTATGAAAGTTCCGGCTTTGTTTTTTGGTGTTACATTTTTTGGTGTTACATTTTTTGGTGTTACAATAGTATAGATTGAAGCTAATATTCAATCGGCTAAAAAATCGAATGAAAACCCTAAAAGACATTCTTCTTCTTGGTGACTCGCGCCTTTATGCCGTTTGTGAGCCCGTATTAAAATCCGAATTGCCGTTGGTAAGCAGTTGGGTTGCCGACCTCGACAATGTAATGAAGGAGGTAAAAGCTAAGTATCATTTCGGTCGTGCCATTGCTGCACCTCAATTAGGCATCATGAAGCGGTTGATTTATATGAATATTGATAAACCGGTTG
>JAQBOY010000498.1 GCA_028287805.1 Mucilaginibacter sp. | reverse complement strand
ATTAGGTACAATAAAGTTATTACCGCTCATTACAAATGATTCTGATTTTGTACGCCGGTAACTTCCACCTATATTAGGTGTAATTGTAAAGTCGCTTATTTTATAAGTTTTCCCCAACAATACATCCGTGTTAAGATCTGAAAATTTTGTAGTCGTTTCTGATAATGTTCCTTTCGGGCGATAGGCTGTTCCGGTAGGTACAACAGCGGTGTAACGGTCATTATAAGCATCCCTGCCGGCGCGGCCCTGTATAAAATAGCCGTCATTAAAATTATAACGTAAAGTAGCTGATGAAATTAGCCTTTCGCGATTGGTATTATTAATAAACTTTTCGGCGGCAAACCAGGGGTTGGTTGCAAAGGTATTACCAGAGTAGCCATATTCACTCCCATCCGGATTGGTTGCCTTTTTTAAAGTGTTCACATCAACGCTGGTTGGCAATAAGGTCACATTGTAATTGGAGTTACCAGGCCCATCACTCAAAAACGGCCTGTTATGAGCTTGTTCCAATATGTAGTTATTACGAACATCGATGCTGAAATTTTTGGTTAAATTATAATTAGCTGTTAAATTAAAGGTTTGCCTGCCTAACCCTGAATTTGGAGTAATAGCTGAATTAGCCAGGTCACTGGCTGAAAAACGAATTGAGCCGCCTTCAAAACTTTTATTAAAAGAAAGTGTGTTGGTAGCCGTTCCGCCGGTGCGGTAAAAATTTTGTATATTATTTTTCTGTGCTATATAAGGCCTTGCAACACCATCAAATTGAATCACATTTGAACCGTCTAAACGGCCGCCCCAGCTTGACTGTCCTGATTGATAGGCTGTCAAAGCATCGGCAGGTTTAATGCCATTGGCCCCCTGGCCATAAACATATTGCCAGTTAGTTGAGTTAATAGCGGTTTCTGCAACATAATTGGAGTTAAACTCAATACTATTACCCTTACCACTTTTAGTGGTGATTAAAATTACGCCTGCCTTACCACGATAACCGTATAAAGCTGAAGCTGCCGCACCTTTAAGTACTGAAATGGTTTCAATATCATCAGGGTTAATATTTCCGATGGCATCACCCATATCCGGCTGATTATCATATTGCGTACCCGGAGCACTGTTGGGGTTGTTCTCCATAGGTACACCGTTAATTACATATAATGGCTGTGAAGTTTGGGTTAAGCTGGAAACACCACGTATAATAACATTTGAAGATGAACCAGGGCCACCAGCCGTTGGACTAACATTTAAGCCTGCAACCCTTCCTTCTAAAGAGTTCATGACATTTGGTTCTCTGGCTTGTGTTAACTCCTCGCCCTTTACTTCTGTAATTGAGTATCCAAGTGCTTTCCTTTCCTTTTTAATACCTAAGGCGGTTACAACAATTTCACTTAGCTGTTTAGAATCTTCATCCAGTAATATTTCTAATTGGGCAGGTGTGACAATGGTTACTTCTTTTTTAATATAACCTACATACGATAATACTAAAACATCCCCAATATTAGCATCAATAGTAAACTGTCCGTTCACATTGGTTTGTGTACCGGTTTTTGAATCTTTTATAATAATAGAAACACCTGTTAATGGTTGCCCGGTAGCGTCCCTTACCGTACCGCGAATTGGAATAGCAATAATATTTGTTTCCGGTTCAGCAAGTGTAAGCGTTGGCATACTCTCTGTATTTTGCGCAACACCAATATAGTTACCTACCAGCTTAAATCGCAATTGTGTTATTTGCTGAAGTTCGGTCAAAACTTCTGTAAGCGGTTGTTTTGTAATATGCAATGTTAATGCAGGTAATTTGTTAATTACCTGTGCGTCATAAACAAATGTAACACTTGCCTGTTGCTCTATCCGTTTAAACACTTGTTTAACACTTGCCTTTTCCATGTGTAAATTCATTTCCTGGGCATGCGTGCCTTTTGCTGCAAGCATTGCAGTACAACATAGTTGTATTCCGATAATAAGTGTAGAAATGCGCATGCATTTTCGAAATATAGGCAATAGTTTGCCGTAAAAATTCGTCATATTTGTATGGTTTAAAATGTATAATTAAACTGAGCCGCTGTATATGGGTCTCAAGCATGTTTACAGCTGGCTGATCTCATTCCGGGGGCATTCGTGTTCCCGGTTTTTTCCTTTCTTAGCTTCTAAGCAGGATTGTTATTTAATAATTACTGTACTGTCATTGGCCATTTTATAATTAAAGTGTTTAGTAAAGCTTAAAATTTCCATAATCGTGTCCAGGCGCTGATTGCCTAAAGTGATGGATATACGTTCATTTAAAAGCTCTTTATCCTCTACTGTTATTTTGGTATTATATTTTTTCTCTAAAGCCTTAAATACATTGCTTAAATCTTCCTGTTCAAAAACAAGCACATTTTTACACCATAAATTTACTACAGCTTCACGTGTGGCTTCTTTAATAACATGATTGGTGGTTTTGCTTAAAACAACCTCTTGTTTTGGCAATAACATAATTGCCGGATTACCCGGCTTATTAGGTAAAGTAATCCCTACTTTACCGGTAACAACGCTCACCTTAGTAGTTCCTTCCCTCTGGTATGACCGCACATCAAAGGATGTTCCCAAAACGGTAACATTAAGATTTTTAGTTTTCACAATAAACGGGTGCCCGGCAGTGTGTTTTACATCAAAAAAAGCTCTTCCTTCAAGCAACTCAACTTCACGCAATTTGCCGACAAACTTTTTAGGGTATTTAAATACCGAGCCTGCGTTAAGCCATACCCTTGAACTATCAGGTAACATAATACTTATAATCCTGTTGGATGGCACATTAACCAATTGTTTTTCGGCTGCCGGCTGATTACCGCGTGAATACCAAATCATAAAAGCTACTAAAAATACAGCGGCAACAGATGCCACCTGTATAATAAGGCGCTTAACTGAAAAACTGTGCTTACCATCCATTGAACCGATATCGCTTTTAACAGTCATATTCTGGTGTATTTTATTAAATAAACGCTGTTTGATCTGCTCTTCAGTTTCTGGCGTTTGGATATTTATTATTTCTGGTAACTCATCACCTGTGTTGTTATCATACCACTGGTTAAGCTGTTGTTTTTCCTCTTCGGTTGCAGTACCATCCAAGTATTTTTGTGCTAACTGTTGCAGTTCGTTCTTGTTCATTCTTCCTTTTATAATCCTCGTTTAATACTATAGAGTTAGGTAAAGCCAAAATACCCTTGGTGCAATTGAATTTATTTTTACAGTATGTTAAATTATAACAGGCTGTAATCCAAGTTGTAATCAATAGATAAATAGAAACGAAGTTTGGATGGGCTATTAAAAAAGAAAAAAGCTCATTGCATTGCCCATAGTTGTCCTTATGGTGCGCAAGGCTTTAGTTAAATGTCCTTCGGCAGTTTTTTGCGAAATGTTTAATTGTTTGGCAACGTCAGCCAGAGACTGATCTTTAAGTTTATTGCATTGAAATACCAGGCGGCATTTTTCAGGTAATTTGTTAGATAGATCTGTAACAATTTCAAGCAATAGCTTATTGTCAATATCAATCTCTTCAACGGCATTAATATTGAGTAAGGAAACAATATTTAAATGTTGTTTGTTATTTTTTTCTTTTGCTACGTAACGATATACTGCATACCGTGTCATAGCGGCAAGGTAATGCGTAAGTGATTGGATATTAAGATTCTCCCTTTTCTTCCACAGTATCAAAAAAACATCCTGAACTATTTCTTCAGCAGCAGTGGGATCCTTTAATAATTTATGCGCTAAATAATATAGCTTATCCCAATACCGGTTATAAATCTCTGTAAATGCCAATTCGTTACTATTACGAAGCAGTTGGGTTAATTCCTCATCGTTACGTAATTGAATGGTAGCCACCTTGTTTTTAATTTTAAACGAATTTAACATAAAATTCATCAATAGCAATTAATCCTTATTTTTTAGTTTGTCTTAAAATTATATCGCTACCCTAAATTTATCTTCAAAATTCCTACTGATTTGTATTTTAACTTTATTTAAATTAAAAAGGCTGTGAAAATATTAAATTAAAAAGGCTGTGAAGATATTAATTGTTGAAGATGCAACCGGGTTAAGGGATAGTATTAGAGAATACTTTATAGAAGAAGGAAATATATGTGAAACTGCGTCGGATTACCAAACGGCTTACCAAAAAGTTTGTATTTACCGCTATGATTGTATAATTCTTGATATAACCTTACCACAAGGAAGTGGACTGGATATTATAAGCGTGATTAAGGAAAATAGCCATCCGGATGGAATTCTGATTATTTCAGCTAAGAGCTCCCTGAGTGACCGCTTGCAGGGGCTGGATTTGGGTGCAGATGACTACCTAACGAAGCCCTTTCATTTGGCCGAATTAAAAGCCAGGCTAATGGCTATTGTACGGCGTAAATCATTCAATGGGCAGCAAGCTGTAGTATTTAATGAAATACAAATGGACGTGATGGGTAAAACGGTTACCGTTAACCAAACACCGGTTAAAGTTACGCGTACAGAATATAATTTGCTTTTATACTTTATTGCTAATAAAGGTAAAGTGATTTCAAAAAATGCGCTTGCAGAACATATGTGCGGAGATGAAATTGATGTAGCTGATAATTTTGACTTTATTTATTCCCACATTAAAAATATCAGGAAAAAATTAATTGAGGCAGGTAGTAAAGATTATATTTCTGCTATTTATGGTATGGGCTATAAATTTACCGGCTAAATGAAATTATTTGAAATTTACAATCGCATCAGTTTGTTTACAATAGCTATTATTATTTTAATAACCGGCATTGTTTATTATTATACCGTAAGTGTTATTCTTACTCATCAAATTGATAAAGAATTAATAACAGAGGAGAATGAAATATTTAATTATGTGCGTTTAAACCATAATTTGCCACAGGTGTTTAGGTCAAGCGATCAGCAAATTTATTTTACACCAATTCATAATGAGCCAATTAATCGTCAGTTTATCAATACAACTTTTTGGAACGCTAAGGAAAAAGAAAATGAATCTGGCCGGGGATTAATAAGTTCTGTTGTGGTTAACAATAATAGGTATAAGATCCGCATTATTGAATCAAAGGTAGAAACAGAGGTTTTGATACGGATTATTTTTCTGATCACCATTACGCTGCTGGCTTTAATAATTATCATCTTATTTATAATTAACAGGCTACTGATAAAAAAACTATGGAAACCTTTTTACATTATATTACAGCAGTTAAAGCAATTCAACTTAACGGATAAAAACAATATAACGTCAACTAATTCTGAGATTGAAGAATTTAAAGAATTAAATAATACAGTTACATTTATGTCTTCCCGGGTAAAGGATGACTATCAAAATTTAAAGAATTTTATTGATAATGCATCCCATGAATTGCTTACCCCAATAGCTGTTATTAACTCAAAACTCGACATATTAATACAGACGGAGGATTTTAGCCAACGCCAAAGTGAATTATTAAGCGACGTTTATGAAACGGTTGCCAGGTTAAGCAAGCTTAACAGGTCTATGTTACTGTTAAGTAAAATTGAAAATAATTTAATTACTGATAACCTTCCTATAAATATAAAAGACTGTATTGAGTTATCGCTAATCCAATTTAATGAATTATTTTTAAATCAATTAATAACCGTTACTACTGATTTGGAGGAAGTAACATTAACCATGAGTAAATCTTTATTTGATGTGTTAATGAATAATTTATTAAGCAATGCTGTACGGCATAACACCTATGGCGGGCAAATTATCATTTCACTTAATAAATCTGAATTAGTAATTAAAAATACAGGGCCCTGCGGCCCGTTGGATAGCAATCAGATATTTCAAAGATTTAAAAAGTCGGCTGAGTCTGAAGGAAATGGATTGGGTTTAACTATATCCCAACAAATTTGCACTAATTA
>JAQBOY010000119.1 GCA_028287805.1 Mucilaginibacter sp. | reverse complement strand
CAAGCGTAAAGGTTACGCCGTCCACCTGTTTAGTATAAGACTTTATAGCAGCAGTGGCTATGTTGCTACAAGCTATAATTAACATCGCAGTTAATATTGCCCACGGGTTTTTCAGGTTGATTTTAAGGGAATTACGATTAAACATGGCTTTATTGGTTATTATTTAATTACCTCATTATTTTTAAGCTAACACTAACTAAAATTTTAACCATACAAAGGTCTGCAATGTTATAACATCACAGGAGTTGCATGTTTAATAATAATGGCTATAATTTTAGGTTCAATATCTTAGTTAATGTGCTAACTAAAGAAAATTCAAGATAAGCAGTTTAAATCAATATAGAAGAATACTATAATAAAAGTTTTATATAGCCCGACCATAAAGATTCCATAAAACACAAAAACCACCATACCGTCGGGGCTATGGTGGAGAAATTTAAACTTAAAACAAGAAATCTTTGATTTATTTTCTGCTTCTTAACAATGCTTCCAGGTAATAATAGTCGGCATAATTAATGGGGACATCTATTTCCGATTTTGCAGGTCTGTGGCCGGTACTATGCTCTAAAATAAATCCTTTGTTATCACCAGGCTTGCTGGTATAAAGTGTGGTTAAGGAATAAAGGATTTTATCAGCCACCTGCTTATAATTATTACCAGCGGGGGCATATTTGGCAAGTTCATATAAAGCAGATGCAGTAATTGCCGCTGCCGAAGCATCCCTGGAAACATTGGGGATTTGCGGGTCATTATAATCCCAGTAAGGCACCAAATCAGCAGGCATAGTTTTGTTGGTTAATATAAAATGGGCAATAGCGTTAGCTTGCGCCAAATAAGCTTTGTTACCAGTTTCACGGTAACACATGGTAAAGCCATATAAGCCCCATGCCTGTCCGCGCGCCCAGGCTGATTCATCGCTGTATCCCTGTGCTGTAACCTTTTGTATAACCTTACCTGTTTGTATATCATAATCTACAACATGCCATGAACTGAAATCAGGCCTGTAATGATTTTTCATGGTGGTGTTGGCATGGCTAACTGCAATTTTGTAGAATGATGAATCGCCTGTTATTTTTGTAGTTTCAAATAAGAGTTCCAGGTTCATCATGTTATCAATAATCACCGGGTATTTCCATTTACCATCAGTATGATCCCATGATTTGATCACACCTGCAACCGGGTTAAACCGGGTAGATAATGATTTTGCTGCCTGAATAATTACGGAGCGGTATGCTGTATCATGTGTTAACCGGTAACCATTACCAAAGCTGCAATAAATCATGAAACCCAGGTCATGAGTACCTTTGTTAAACTGTTCTTTTTTAATTTTATCCGTGTAGATCCTGGCCAGATCAAGCCATTTTTTATCTTTAGTATACTCATAAAAATACCATAACTCGCCGGGGAAAAAACCACTTGTCCAATCATTGGAAGCCACCATTTTAAATTGCCCATTCTCAACTGTGCGAGGTGAAACCTGGTTTTTCTTTGCGGCCAGTGTATCATTTTTTATTTCGGCAAGCAAAACAGCTGTTTGCATTTCGGCATTGTTAAATGCTTTGGCTACATTAACCTTTTGTGCATTGGCTATGCTAAAAGCTGCAACCATAACCAGGCAGAGTGTATATTTTATACTCATTGTTACTTTGTTTGTTTGAATTTTCTTAATCGAATAACTGGTTTATCCTCCAAATTTACTTTTTCAGTTCTATTAAAGTAATATAATTTTATTTATAACCAGATAAGCGGGTTTCGTACAGGTAAATTTCTAATCACTTCTTCCACCTGTGGCTTATGGTCTAATTTCTGCCAGGTTGCAAACCAGTCCGCATGATGATAGGCATTGGCGCCAAAAAGCAAGAACGGCTGTGCAACCGGCCAGTTATCCCAATACATTACGTCGGGAGCTAAAGTCCATTTACTTTTATCCGCAATAAAAGGGTACAGGTAAGTGATCCCTTTTCTGATAGATTTTCCATCCGGAGTTTCATAATTCCACAAGTTATCTTTTGGCGTGGATAGTATCTGGCAAAGCATTGTCATAGCATCTAAATTAAAAATAGAATAGCCATAAGGTTTAGTACGTGCCATTTCTAAAGGAAAACTGCCGTCAACCGCCATCTGGCCAGGCAGTAAAATAGTTTTATACCTGATGCGTAACGAGTCGAGCATCTGTTTATCATTACATAATTTAGCGAATGATGCTACCTGCATAGCCCAACAGGTAGCATGATTATTTTTCACAGTTTTTTCCTGAATACCAGGCTTGCTGGTGTTTAACCAATTGATATAATCGGCAAACCATTTTTTAGTGCCTGCTGCTGTTTGTTTGTCAAATACCTGTGCATTTTCCATCACTAACACGCCCTGTGCTACTTCCATTAGTTGAATAGTATCAATTATGCCGTAATTACGACCTGTAAACTTACCTTTAACTGCTTGTGCATAAAGCAGGTTAGGGTTCATCTTTGTTGCTGAATTAATAAACCATGCTTTTAGATGCAAAACAGCTTGTTTAACATATTTTTCATCTCCGGTTATTTTATAGGCAGATGCAAACGCACCGATAATTTTACTTAAGCGGATCATCGCTTTCCTGTGTTCAACAAAATTATCCGGATTGGTTAAGCCATCACGGTTAATGTATGGGCCATCAGGATTTTGTGGGTCAGGCCAAAAGTAATCAGCTTCAGAAAAGAAATCATGTTTACCACCAGCGCTCCTTGATGAAAATGATGCCGTAATAGTAACAGGCTGTTGCTGCATTGCCCATTCAGCATCCTTTAATATCTGTTGTTTAAGCAAAGCCCGGGCCTGCTTTTGAATATTAGCATCTCCCGGCAATTGCAACTGATAAAGGGTAAAAGCTGTTTGTAAAACATACACTAAAGCAATTAAAATGCTGCAATATATTTTTTTCATATCGTATGCTATACAATTAATTTTGAGCAAATGGCTTTCGTACTTTGTTGAGTACCAACTGCCAATTGTTAGGGTGGGTTACTTTTGATGCCTCCTGTATTACTGCCGTATATTTATTGCTAAAAAAGGCGGCCTCTTCCATAACGAATATTCCTGTTGATGGTTTAAATTTAGCCCCGGCCTGATAACCCGCTTCTCCATTTTTTGCCCGGGCCTTATCAAAGTCAACCCTGCTATTTAAAAACTCTCCGTGTGTCTTTTCACCGGTAATAAACGGCACCAAAAAATCAGTTGATTTTTTTATGGAAGAACCTTTTTCTGATTCATAATTAAAATAATCTTTACCTGTAGCCCTGTAAATTACAATTGCCGCTGTAAGTAATGGTTCCAGCGTGTAAATGTGATAATGCAAAGCGTCGCGCTCGGCAAAATCGTAACCGCTGCCATCGGCATATAAATTAATCGCAATTTGCCTGGTTAGTTCACGTTGAATAATCTTATTATATTTATCATTATGCAGTGTATAAACAATCATCGCCATAATTTTAATGCGATGAGAGTTCCAATTATTTATGGCTGTGCCCTCCCCTCCGCTTGCATATTTACTATTTAATTCCCCTTCAACTATACTTTGCAACCAATTGTCAACAGCTTTTCTTACGTCCGCAGTAACATCGTTGCGTATCATATCATAACCGGCAAACAGGTCCTCCAACTTTGTTTCATCAATAGGGTCTCCACTGGATTTATTGACCTTTGCCCAGGCTAATAAATAATCTGACGCTTTGTTAAGACAAGCTTTATTGTTATAAATTTTATATACCAATGCAAGCGAATAAATTTTATAGGCATCTTCTACTGATTTCAGGCTTTTTATTTTATCCGGATTTCCGGCCAGCATTCCTTCAGATGTAATTTCTTCTATTGGGTTAGGTTGTTCGTTTAACGCTTTATCCGCCGAAATTTTAAAGGGTTCAAAGGCAGCCTTAGCTATTGTATCGTTAACAACGAGTTTTTTTAATTTTGCAAATTCGTCATTTGATAAACTTACATACTGGGCGTTTGAATCCAAATATATGGTGGCAAAAACAAGCAATAGTAAAATTGTTTTTTTCATTAATATCAATGTATTAAATGGATAAATCTCTATAAAACGTGTTACTACAGCTATGATAACTGCAATAACACGTTTAAAAATTATTGGGGTAAAAATGGGGTAATAACACTCGTGCCAGAATTGACCACCTGTACAATACCGTTGGTTGCCTCTAAATCGCTTGAAGAGATATTAACCGTACCGTTGATGACAATGGGATAATCAAGTTGTGAGGTTACTGTATTGGCATTAGAAACATGCACAACCATTATTGAGTTAGGGTTTGTTACAAAAGTACCGGTGTTAAATTTAAACGTATTTGGATTTGTAGTGTATACCCCGGCAGGTGCAAGCGTATTGAAGGGAACATCCGCTAACTTCAGGCCATAATGCGAGTATAGTCCCTGGGCTATCAGGTACGATAAGTAATTTTTCACATCAGTTTTAGAATAACTCGTCCAGTTTTTACCGGGTGTAGTGCCATTTAAAACCAGCGCCCATAACCCTGTTTTAGCAGTAGTAATTTCACTGTTTGACAAAAATATAAATGTACGCCCCGGTTTTTTATACTCGTTGGTATCAATACCAGAATAAATAATACCATCATACATCCTACGGAATATTGTATCTGTGGCGCTTCCGTAGGCCCGTTTTTTCAGATAGGCCCATGCTGTCATATTTAAGTGGGCGTCAATTGTATCAACATTAGTTTTCCTGTTGTAATCTTTCTGCATCTTAAGGCAGCTTGAAAACATGATGGCTATACCAAAATATGCCATTATGAATGCTATTGAGAGAAATTTCATCTTTTTCATAATTAATATCCCGGGTTTTGTTTTAATAATGTGTTAGCATTTAGCGCATTCTGACTTACGGGCCAATAATACCTGTTTGGCGCACCCTGGAAACCTTTAGTATCTAATGTAACTATCCTGGTAATTGGGTCAACAACGCCATTACGTACGTTTAATATAGGGTCCATTATGGTATGTACGCGGTTAGTGCGTATCAACTCAAAAAAGCGTTTACCTTCTCCCAGCAATTCATATTGATCCTCTTGTAAAATGGCGTCTAACATGGTACTGGCTGTTGAAACCTGGGCGGCTGTATATGCAGGGTAACCTGCTCTTGTATGAATATAATTAAGATAACTTAACGCTGTTGGCAAATCACCTAATTGCGCGCTGGCTTCCGCATACTCAAGAAAAACATCACTTAAACGGTACATTGGTAAGTAAACATTATAGTTTCCGTTAGCTACGCCCGGAGTTATACCAATTGTTGTAGGGCTTAAATTATAAAACTTATATAATAAATTTATGTGGTTTAAAGTGTTTAAAGTATCAATAGATCTGGCTACCCGGTTATCAACCTTATATTGCAGCTTCCATTTTGCCTGGAAGTTAGGATCTAACTGGACACCGTTGTTGCTTAAACCAACAAATACCGGTATACAGGCACAGCCGTTAGACAGATAATCCCAATAAATACTCCAGATAGGTTCAGATGACCCTGTAGGGGCCAGGAACAAATTCTTCCAGCTGGCCTGTGCTTCCAGATTGGCAGATGTGTTGCCAAATGCCTTACCTGTAGCACCCTTTGCCAGAAACAATTTTTGATACCAGGAAATAGCATTCTGATAATCTTTAGCACCGCCGCCGGTACCGTTTGGCAATGTGGCTCTCCACATATATACGTCGGCCATTATAGCGCAAATAGCAGCTTCGCCAACATACCATACCGTAGGTGTCTGGTTTTTTTGGATTAACGAATATGCCTTTGTCAGATCAGGTATAATTAAGGAATCAATCAAAAGCTGTTTACTGGTACTCGCCTTAGATCCGGGTTGTGTTATATCCAGATACGGTGTAGTCCATGCGGGTGCATCACCCCAAACCCTTACAATGTAAAAATAGCTCTCTGCACGCATGGCATAAGCCTGGGCCAATGAGTTATTTAAGATTGTTTGTGTAACGTTAGGATCATATTTTGGCACCTGGGGATAATACTGAATGGCCAGATTAGCACGGCTTATCACTCTATATAAACCACCCCAGTCTGTAGCCGAGTTGGTAAACTCCAAGGTGTTTAATGACATTTCTAAAACACTGTTAGTGGTAAATGTAGAATTTACAAAAGTATCTCCGCGCAAATCTCCCCAATAATGGTACCTGCCGCCTAAACCTTCATCATTGTTATTCCCGGTACCTTCCATTTCTTCCTGGAAAGCAGAATAAATTCCGGCTAAACTGGCTGTAATATCCTTTTGATTTTTAAAATAACCATCTACAGTTACACCACTTGAGGGTGTAAGTGTTATATCCTTTTTACAACTGCCAATGCCTATAGCTATTATAAACAAAGTGGCAATAATTAATATTTTTTTCATTTTAAGTTCTACCTTTCTATTTATTAAAAACCAAACATTACACCTACACCAGCTTCTCTGCGACGTGGATATTTACCATTATCAAAACCAGGCTGAAGCGGGTTATTAGTAGTAAACTCCGGATCATACCAGCTGTAATTACTCCATGTAATGAGGTTATTACCATATACATATACGTTAAATGATCTTGCTCTTATTTTTGAAAGTAATTTTGACGGAACGTTATAAGATAGTTTAGCACTGGCAAGCCTGATAAATGCCCCATTCTCCAGGTATAAGCTATTTTCGCCATTAGAGATAGATCCATAAGTATCCTTAACAGAGCCGTTCATATTTGGATAAATCGCAATATCGCCGGGGTGTATCCATGAGTTATAAATAGCTGCTACAGTTGGAGGCGTGTAGTTTGATGATTCCACGTTCAATCCATTAGCAATCGAGTTATAAACCTTGTTACCAAATGCTGCATTGAACAGGAAGTTGAACGTCCAACCCTTATAAGTAAAGAAGTTAGTAAAACCAAAAACTATTTTCGGAATAGCATTGCCTAAAACCTGACGGTCATTTTCGTCAATCACCCCGTCATTATTAGTATCCTGCCATATGGTACTGCCGCCATTTAACACTTTACCGCTTCTCATCATTTGACGGATAGAGCCGGTGTAGGTAGAGCCATTAGGTTCCAGGTACCCTGTAGCTGTAGTGCCGGCAGCATTAACGCCAACAGGTGTTAGCCTGTTACCAGCGGCATCATAAGCATTTGATACATCCCAACGATAAACACCCTGGTTCTTCAATAAGTAGAAATCACCTATGTGGCCTCCTTTTTTAATCAAATAAGAGCCCTGTATAGCGGTTGCAGTAGGATTAAGAGAAGTAATCAGGCCTGCATCCTGAAAAGTAATGTTACCATTTATGTTCCACGAAAAGTTTTTACCGGCTATCGGTGTTGCATTAATGGTAATTTCAAAACCTTGATTTGATATATTTCCTAAATTTATTGCACCAGATTTTAAACCTGTTTCTTCAGGTAAAATTTGCGATGACAAAAGGCCATTGGTTTTCTTTATATAATATTCAGGCGTTATCACCAATCTTCCACCAAACATGGTAAGGTCTATCCCAAAATTTTGGATAACTGTTTGCTCCCAGTGTATGGTTGGATTACCCAGGTTGGGACTTACATAAGCGCCATTGTTGCCATTATAAACGCCACTGTTTGAAGGAACGGTTCCAACACCAAAATTAAGCAGGGTTGAGTAGCCAAAATCGGTTAGTTTGTCATTTCCTAACACACCTATACTATATCTTAATTTGGCATCCTCCAGGAAGCTTTTAGTCCAGCGCATAAATTTCTCTTGCGAAACCCGCCATGCAAAACCTCCTGCACCAAAATTACCCCATTTGTTCTCATCACCAAACCTTGATGAGCCATCCCGGCGTATGGTACCGTTAACAATATACTTGTCTTTATAGCCATATTGCACACGTGCAAACATTGATTCTGTGGCGCTGTAAGTAGCCGTGCTGTTGATGCCGGTTGGAACTAAATCAGCCACACTTGACACTCTTATCGCTTCACTTAAATAATTTTGAAGCGCCAGGTTATAGGCATTATCATTGTGACGGTCTCGGCTAAATCCTACTACAGCTGTTATGTTATGATCTATATTAAAAGTATGGTTGTAGTTAAAAAACGCCTGCAACTCATACACCAGTTTATTGTCCACATTTGAATTACCTGTGTTTGGTCCTGTAGCACCAGAAGTAATGGATAAGGGAATAAATGTTTGACGGTTAAAATTATCCAGTCTTCCGTTTGCTGATGCTGTAAACCGCAGATCCTTTGTGAACTGATAACTTGCAACGATATTATCCTGTATGGTATAGGTTGTTGGAACGTTTGCACTTAACAAAGCATAAGCTACGGGGTTTCTTTTTGATTCAACATAACCTGCCAGTGAGCCATCCGGCCGGTATAGTGAAACCCATGGGTTTCGTTGAAAAACCGTACTTGCCGTATTACCTACGTCCACAGCATTGCCGGTTAAATAAGAGATTGAAACATGATTGGAAATTTTAAACTTGTCTGTACCCTGATAATCAACATTAAGTAAGCTGGTAAAACCTTTTGCATAGCTGTTTATAATGATAGACTGGTCATTAACATAATTTAAACTACCATAGTAGAGCAAACCTTTTGAGCCACCAGCAACGGTAATATTAATATTATCCTTGTTTCCTGTGCGATACAGCAGGTTCTGATAATCATTGTCCTTATTGTCATAAGTACTCACCGAATCCGGGTTTACCGCAGCACCTGTACCAGCGCCACCATTTTCAACCCGGCGAAAATAGGTAAGGTCTCTTGCTGAGGTTGTTTGCAGCTTATGCGCAATCCGGCCAAATAAATGGTAATAATTTGCATTGATACGAACTTTACCATCCTGCCCTCCTTTTGTTGTAATTAAAATAACGCCATTTGCACCGCGTACACCATAAATAGCTGATGATGCGGCATCCTTCAAAACTTCAATTGTCGTTATATCCTGCGGATTTAAAAAGTTGGCGTCATCATTTAACACACCATCAATAACATATAAAGGCCCATTACCACTATTTAAGGAAGACATCCCACGTATTTGTATAGTACCAGGAGATAGTGGGTCTCCACCATCAGTAACCGCCTGCACACCTGCAATTTGTCCTTCCAGGGCATCTGCAAGACTGGTTGGCTGCCGTTCCTTTATTTGTTTTGCGCTTACACTGCCTATTGATCCGACCAGGTCGCTCTTTTTCACACTTTGGCCATAGCCTGTAACCACCACCTCATTAAGGCTTGATTCATTTTCTGTTAAAACTACATTGATTGTTTTCTGTGCTCCTACAACAATTTCTTTTGATACAAAGCCAATATATTTTATTATTAAAACCGCTTTTGTATCAGGTACATTGATTGAAAACTTTCCATCCATATCACTACTGGTACCAATTTTGGTACCTTTTAACAAAATATTTACTCCAACAAGCGCTTCGCCCTTAGAGTCTTTTACTGTACCCGCGATTTTTGTGGAAACACCCTGAGCAAAAAGTGACACACTGAACATTACTAATAAAGCCAGTGTAAGTATCAGCTTAAGGTATAATAAAGGGTTACAGGTTTTAAAAAAAGATTGAGTATAATTTCTATCCATACTAAATGTTTAAAAGTTAGTTACTATTAATTCAGGTTATTTTTGCCGTCATAACTGTTGACACCAGCCGCTCGCTGATTACGCAACAGCTATCAGCTCAGCCTACGCTGTTGATATTAATTTCATCATGAGTTTTATAAATGGTTTTGTTAATTGGTGCTGTAAATGTAATGTACATTTAATGTAAAAAACAAGGGTCAAAACCGGAGTTGGAGTACGTTTAGTGGGTTATAAAAATTTCTAATACGGTTAAATATTAGGCAAATTAATATGTTATTATTGCTATATAAAAGCATAACTATGCTTTGAAATGTAAGCCGGGAGAATAATTTATACGGTTACATCGCAATCACTTTTTTTTAATTTTTTTTCACTTTTTTTTCTGAAGAGGTAATAAAAAGAGAAAATGGCAAATATCAGGGGTAAGAGCTTGCTATTTTTAACTTATTTTCATTAATGGCAGCGAGTTAAGTTGCGAAAATTATTCTAAAACAAGCTTACTCCAACCCTCTGTTCCGGCGTTTTTTAGCTCTTTCTTCCGGTCTTCCATCACTTTCTTAATTTTATCGCGGTAAGACCAGCAGGTACTTTGGCGTATTAATAGAATTTCTGAAAGTTTATTAGATGCAATACTTCCTTTTGTGGTGTAAATGAGAAACAGCATGTAGAAGCTTTTGGTAATAGGTATTTTAGTATTTTGAAAAATGGTGTAAGCAATTACCGATTCTTCATAACGGCATTTTGTACACCGCCGGCTATAGGGCAAGTGGCCTGATAAATAATTGGAGTTACCGCATTTGCGGCAGGTATACCCATGTTCCCATTTCAATTCAGATAAATACTTAAAGCAGGTTTCGCGATCAGGATAAATTTTGCTGAATTCAGCAAAATCAACATCTAATGACATCACTCTGGCCCTGGTTACCTTTTCAATATTCACCTGCAGTTCATGGTTATCTAATTCGAGCAAAGCATTCAGGGATGAAATACTTTCAGCTTGTTCTTTTAGTAAAATATTCATGGAATGCAGCTCCTGCGTACGTTGTTCTACCAGGTTGCTTAATTCATTATTAAGGGTATCTTTTAGTTCATGGTTTATTTGCAGCTGTTTTATCATCCGCTTTTGAACATTATCTTTCTTTCGCCGCAGATGCCGGATACTATCGCCAATGGCAAATGACACCAATACCATTTCAATTACAAAGCAGAAGCTTAGGCTGTAATGTGTTATAATGCCATATGGCACCCATATCACATCCAGAAAAAGCAAAAATTTAATTGTAAAACCAATCAATAAAAAAGTATATCCTGCTACAAAAAACCTTGCTGCTTTAAAACCTTTTTTCAAAATATAACATCCTGCAAAAAACGCAAATAGCAGCGGGATAAACTCAATTACCTTAAAAGTAAATAGTCGCTGATCAATTAAACAAGCTATGAAATACAAGCACCTTAGCACAATTAAGGTAATAATTACTTTGTAAAGCCTTGGCGCTTTTGTTTTTAAATAAAGAAAGTTGGAGGTAAAAAGCAGGCCGAAAATACTGCTTAAAAATATGGCTGAACCAACAGAGTACTGATTTAAAAAAGGTGTATTGGGCCATATGTACTGAAAGGATATACCATCCTGGCACATTTCATAAAAGCCAACACTTAAATTATACAATACATAATATAAATAACGACTTTGCCTTACGGCTATAAACATCAGGAAGTTATATAAGCTAAATATCAGGATCATGCCAAAGAATAAACCAAATGCCAGGTACTCCTCTAAGGCATACTCAATAAACCTGTGAATATCTCTCAATACAATCAGCACATTTGCCGCTTGTGTTGCTTTTATTTTTACATAATAAGTGCTTACTGTATCTGAATTATTGTTTAGATCCAGCGTGAAGTTTTTATGTTTATACTCCCGCTGCAAAAAATCGTATTTGTATCCGTATTTATAACTCCGGTAGGTATGGTTATTGTCAGGAACATAAAGCACTATATCATTAATAGTTTGATCGAAAAACTCTAAGATCCAGTGTCTTTTTGATTTTGTGGAGTGTCTGATCTTAAATTTATACCAGAAATATGATTTGATATTATAGTATTTAGGTGTAAAAGTTGTAGATTTTTTAAATTTAGCATTAACCTCCGGTTTCAGTACATCAGTAAAGTTAATGCTATTGTTAGGGTCGGCCAGAGACTCGATTTCGCCATAGGAGATGATGTGCTGAGGTACCCTGTCATCAATATTCACTATATCCTGACTCCTGACAGTATTGTTAATCAGGCATAGTAATAGGAGCACAAAAAAGGCTTTAAGGTAAACCACAGCCTTATAAATTATTTTTAAAATGGGTAACATTAAAGTGGGTAAATTTCTCTCATATGTTTTTATTAATTATTAATATTTAATAATTCCTGTATCCCGGTACCTGCAGTACATTTATGTACATAAGGACCTTTATAAAAAAGTTCTCTTAGTATTTATTACATCTGCCTCTTTTTAAATTAGTCACATTACATCCAGGGCTTGGGTTGACGATACATTTTGAAAGCCGCCTGAAAATCAATATCAGGATATTTATCTGCCGCGAAGCTGCAAATAGTTAATGTTTCATTGTATCCAAAAGGCTCTATCTGTTTGTATGTCCATTCCTTTTGTTTTAATAAATAAGGCATCAGCCACTCAATACATTTTTTAATTCCCTTCCCATCTTTGGTTTCGGTATGCCAAAGGTTAATATTTAATTTATCTGCTAATACAGCTAACCTGCACCATCCATCAAGGTTCATATTTGAATAACCCCATGATTTTGTACGTTCTAACTCTAAAGGCTGTCTTCCATCCACTGTAAATTGAGTATCCATGCGCTGAATGGTTTGATTTTTTATATAATCAAGCGCAAGTTTTTTGTCACCGGTAAAAATTGCGAAATCAACAACCTGCATATCATAATAAGTACCATGATTATTTTTTGATGCGTGTTCATCATTTCCATTTTTACTGTTTTGCAGCCACTTTAAATATTCAGCAAACCATTCTTTAACTCCACTTATCAAATTACCATTTAAGCTTTTACTGCCCTGCATCATGGCTAAAGCATCAGGTATATCTGCCAGGGCACGGCTCTCAATTATACCTATTCCCCTACCATCATTAATACCTGGGATATATTGAGCATAATTTAAGTTTGGAGCCATTTTTGTATCAGCATCAATAAACCATACCCTTAATAAAGCGGCGGCTTTTTTTGCGTATTCCTCTTTATTTGTAAAATAGTAGGCGAAGCCTAATTTTTTCACACTTTGGCATAATTCGTTCAATTGAGAATCGTCATGAAGCTGATATATTTCTGGATTGCGTTCCCCATCTTTCCGGATATAAGGTTTACCATCGGGTTTTGAAGGGTCGGCCCACCAATATGGCGCCTGACTTACATAATCATGAGGATTACCGCTTGGCGCTATTTTAGCTTTATGGAATGTTACCGAGTAAGGGCCTTCAGTTAGTGTTTTGTCGGCCTCGGCAACCAGTGCATTAATATCTTTAGTCACTGCGGCATCACCCTCTTTGTATTGTTTTTTTAGGCCCGCTAATTTTTCTTCATTCTGCAATAAAAAATTATTAGTGTTTGTTTGGGCAACAGTACTGATACTAATTGCCATTAAAATTATAATATGCAGGTATTGCCTGTATACTGTTTTCTTTACCATATAAATAAATTAAGACATTTTATCGTTTACCCAGCCACATGTTATCATTGTTAAGCAAAAAAACAGAAGCAATGATCAACTTTATGGCAGTTAGCTTATTTTGTATAGTATTATAAGTTGCATGGATTTAAATTCCGTAATGCAACAAGTTTACTTTAACTAAAAAACAAGCAGGTTGGCTTATTGGTACGTAAATATAAACGATAAAATTTCACAAATCAAAATGCGGTACCTCCATTTAAAATGCAAACGCTGACTACCGAGTAGGCAGGGATAAACAACTATCAACAATATATTTAGCCAGGTAGGGAGCGGTACGGCTGTGTTTAACTTTCGCCAGATCAGCAGGAATAACGGCGGCAACCACCTTGCCGCCATCTTCACCAACACCAGGCCCGATATCAATCACTCAGTCGCTTACTGCGATCACGTGCATGTCATGATCCACCAGGATAACGCTGTATATTCACAGATTATAATGATTGATAATTAAATAGCCGTTTTATAAAATGAAAAAAAAACTTCAAGAGATATCAGCATTAGTATCCAATTAAATGAAGCATTCACAGATGAGCGAAAGAACTTGCAACCCTCTGATTAATGCTCCCATGCACTCTGATATAAAGTATCTTTTTTATTTATGATTTGATGAAAGCCAAAAGATCCTGATTTATAGTTGCAGCTTCTGTCGTCGGCATTCCGTGGGGAAAACCGGGATATGAAATCAATTTTCCGTTTTTCAAAAGCTTTACAGCTTTTGCTCCCGTAAGGGGAAATGGAACAATCTGGTCATCTTCACCATGCATAACAAGTACAGGAACGTCCACACTTTTAAGGTCTTCTGTAAAATCTGTTTCCGAAAAAGCCTTAATACAATCAACATGTGCTTTTATTGCGCCCATCATTCCCTGGCGCCACCAGTTATCTCTGATTCCCTGCGATATTTTCGCTCCATCACGGTTATATCCATAAAAAGGAAGGGTAAAATCCTGAAAATATTGTGGTCTATGTGATGCCGTACCTTCACGTATTTCATCAAATACAGACAGCGGAATACCGTCCGGATTATTTTCAGACTGTACCATGATCGGAGTAACCGCACTGATCAACACAGCTTTGGCTACACGGCCTTTTCCATGTTTGGCAACATAACGGATAACTTCGCCACCACCTGTCGAGTGACCAATGTGTATAGCATCTTTAAGGTCAAGTGCCTGGGTAAGCTCAGCCACATCGGCTGCATAGGTATCCATATCGTGTCCAACTGCAGTCTGGCTTGACCTCCCATGCCCCCGGCGGTCATGGGCGATAACCCTAAATCCCTGCTCAAGGAAAAATATCATCTGTCCATCCCAGTCATCGCCGGATAAAGGCCAGCCGTGATGAAAAAAAAGAGGTTGCCCCGTTCCCCAATCCTTGTAATAAATTTCGGTTCCGTCTTTTACTGTAATCTTATTCATTTTTTTTGATTTTGATTATGGCGGTTAATAAAATTTTGAAGATATACTTTGTTTAGAATGGATGCAGATATAAATAATTCCTCTTACTCATTACAAATGGTTTTGGACATAACTATATGCTGATAACGCACAGATCAAGGTCAGAACCAATGCAGCTGAAAAACAAAAAATAACAAATAAAAGCTGAGATTTATAACGGCAAGAATCGAATCAAAATATCATTCAATGTAAGCTAATCTATAAAATAAAGTCAGTTAAGTTCAGATTGAAATTTTGTGCAAATTTTGTGCCAATAAAGAAACCCTATTCGCCAGAGCAGGGTTAAATCCTTTGATTTTCAGCATTTTGAGGCTGGGCTTGAACCAGCAACACTTTGATTAACAGCAAAAAACCCCGTAAGCCATAGGCTTACAGGGTTTAGAACTATGTGGGCGGGTGCTGATGCACCCTATGACTAAGCTTTAAAATATCTTATTTATAAGTAATAATAACACTGGGCAACATAGAAGCATCAATATCAGCTCCAAAAATATTGGTATCCCATAGCGCAGGTGTCATTGTGCCAGGTGCAATCCATGCATTATTTTGGTAATTTGTCTTGTTATAGTATTTAACTTTATTTCCACCGATAGTGCTGTTGGTTATAGTGTATCCATTTATTGAATTAGTGTATAAGCCTACATTTGTAAAATATTGGGATACACCATAAATACTGTTGTTTGTGATGGTGTTATGATCACCGCCTACTACAGCCATTCCATATTCGCCGGGGTTAACAAGGATATTATCAGAAGCTACCTGGTACGAACCACCATTGTCGCCTA
>JAQBOY010000468.1 GCA_028287805.1 Mucilaginibacter sp. | reverse complement strand
TTGACGATTATTATAGAATGATGCAACTGCTTGGAAAAGTTGATTCAAATGTATCTTTCACGGTTCGCCCCATTCTTTCTGCTTCTACATTAAAAGTCCCTGATGTATTCGACCCTGATAGCTTACTCAAGCATGATCATTGGATAGAAACTGGTCCTGTTTCTTTCGATAAAGGCAGGGGTAAATTTCAAATTTTGCCTTTAAGCTGGCAGCAACAGTTTAATTCTGATCATCCATATGGCTGGAACGACGGAGCAATGATACCGGCAAAAGGCTATCAAACCATGATAAGTGGTGGGTTTTATTTAAAATATGGGCCATTAAGCATTCAATTACGTCCGGAATATGTGTATGCCGCTAATCCGGCTTTTAATGGATTTGCAAGCGGTCATACGGGTCAGGATCTAATTAATTACTATGGGTACCATAATACAATTGATAATCCTGAACAGTTTGGCAGTGTTCCTTATAGTAAAGCATTTTGGGGACAAAGCAGTATAAGGTTAACTTTTGGTCCCGTATCTATTGGATTATCAAACGAAAATGTATGGTGGGGACCGGGCATCAGAAATGCTTTAATATTAAGTGATAATGCTCCTGGGTTTAAACACCTAACATTAAATACTGTTCGTCCAATAAAAACTTATATCGGTTCTTTTGAAGGGCAAATATTGGCAGGACGGTTAGATGGTTCAGGATATTCACCACTTCCTGTTACCAGTTTACCAGATGGAACTAACCTGTTTATACAAAAACGAAATGATTGGCGTTATTTTACCGGGTTTAATATTAATTATCATCCCAAATGGATTACCGGCCTAACCTTAGGCTTAACCCGGACATTTGATGCTTATGAAAAAGATGTAACAGGGGTAAGTGGATATCTACCTTGGTTTTTCCCTTATTCAAAGCAAGCAACTACTGGCGCTAATGGAGACCCTTTTTCGAGAGATCAATATACTTCATTTTATGCCAGGTGGTTATTTACTAAAGCCCAGGCTGAAGTGTATTTTGAGTATGGATTAAACGACAATTCATACAATTTAACAGATTTCATAGGGTCGCCTGATCATTCACGCGCTTATATATTCGGCGTGCGAAAAATGATCCCAATAAATGGCGCTAAAGACCAGCATATTTTGTTTAGTGGAGAGATTACCCAGCTTTCACAATCGCCAGACAGGTTGGTAAGGGGTGCAGGAGGATGGTATATACATGGTCAGGTTACCGATGGACAAACCAATGAAGGACAAGTTTTGGGAGCTGGTACCGGCTCAGGGGGAAACCTGCAATCTATGGATATAAGCTGGGTATCCGGAATGAAGAAATTAGGAATTTCAATTGAACGTTATGAACATGATGTTGATTTTTATCAGGCCTATCTTCCTGATATAAATGGAAATAGCCGGAGTTGGGTAGATTTCGCCTTTGGTTTACAGGGGAACTGGAGCTACAAAAATTTAATATTTAATGCAAAACTACAGGAAATTGAATCTTTAAATTACGAATGGATATTAAAAAATTATAACCCCAGCCAATATTATATCCCCAATAACACAGTATATAATTTACACGCAGAATTGGGCGTAACTTTTAGATTCTAAGAAGTTTTAATCTGATAATTATAAAACTGAATTTATCCATAATGTAGTAGCTGAATATTCAATAGGCATAGAGCTTATTTTTCTTCTGAGTTTTAAGTTAAGTAATCGGGATCGTTATTTCAACAGCGATATATATATTGAATTGTAATACTACTGAATTAAAATATGGCTAAAAATTATTTTTATAATTTATTGCTTACACTGGCTAATTTACTATTCCCCATACTAAGTTTTCCTTATGCTTCCCGTATTTTAGGTCCTGTAGGGATTGGTAAAGTACAATTCATTTTT
The DNA here is from genome assembly GCA_028287805.1 of Mucilaginibacter sp. GTDB lineage: Bacteria > Bacteroidota > Bacteroidia > Sphingobacteriales > Sphingobacteriaceae > Mucilaginibacter. The sequence continues at coordinate 3,084 of JAQBOY010000468.1, read as the reverse complement.
TCATTCGCTCAATATTTTTCATTAATCGCTAGTTTCGGAATACCTATTTATGGAATGAAAGAAATTGCCAGGTACAAGAACAATATAGAAGGACGTTCTACAGTTTTCTCCGAGTTGACCATTATCTATCTTTTGACCAGCATAGGCTTATCTTTGTTATATCTCTCGGTTATCTTTACTTTCCCTTATTTTAGCACTGACAAGGATATGTATCTCGGTGCTTCATTAATGGTCTTATTGGGATTTTCTTATATCGAATGGCTATATACTGGCATGGAAGAGTTTAAATCTATTGCCTTACGTTCTGTGTTGTTTAAAATAATAGGTTTGGGATTGTTATATTTTTTTATAAAAGGACGAGATGACTATAGATTATACCTCTACATCCTCATATTTTCTTTCCTGGGAAATAACATCCTTAGCTGTTTTCTGATTAGGGGAAAGGTGAAACTAGTATTTTCAAGTCTTCAATTACGCAGGCATATGATGCCGTTATTGTTTATTCTGGGCACAACACTTGCCTCCGGCATGTACACTATTATGGATACCGTTTTATTAGGCTTTTTGTCAAATGATAAAACGGTAGGTTTATACACAGCCGCAGATAAACTAAGTAATATCATGCTGCCTTTTGTAACCTCTATGGCTATAATCCTGATTCCTAAAATAGCGAAGGCTTTTGCAGAGAAAAATCTGTTCGAAGTACAAGAAACTTTAAATCAAACTTTCCGGTTCCTTATGTTTTTTGCCGTACCGATAGTTTTTGGTTTAGCATTGCTGGCACCTGAATTTATCACTTTATTTTCTGGCAAGGAGTTTTTACCTGCTGCTAATAGTATGCGCATTCTTTCTTTACTGCCGCTGGTTGTCGGTATAGGACATATGTTTTTATTCCTGATTCTGGTGCCTGCAGGTAAGAATAGGGAAATGTTATTTTGCGTACTGGGAGGACTTGGTGTTTTCTTAGTGCTAAATTTATTATTAGTTCCACACTTTCAGGCAGTAGGTTCTTCTATAGCAAATATCGGCTCCGAGATGGTTGTTACTTTACTATATTTTTATTTTATTAGAAAGTATTTTTATTTTACCTACGAATGGTCTTTGCTCTTTAAAGCAGCTATAAGCACTTTAATGTTTATTCCCATCATCTGGCTTGCCCGGCAACTATCATTGCCTTTAGTGTTTACATTAATCATTTCTATAAGTAGCTGTGCACTGACATATACAAGCATGCAATTTTTTGTTTTTAAGAATAATTTCATATTTGATATTGTTGATTTTATAAAAGAGAAATTCAATAAAGTATGAAGGTATCGGTGGTAATGGCGACGTATAATGGTGAGAAATACCTGGAGCAGCAGATCCAATCAATTTTGACCCAAACTTTAAAGCCTGATGAAATCATTGTTTGTGACGATGTTTCAACAGATGGTACAATTGCTATATTGAAAAAATATCAGCAACAGGGGCAATTAACATATGTAGTTAATGATCACCGACTGGGATTTATTGATAATTTTAAAAAAGCAGTAGCTCTTGCGGCTGATACGAATTACGTATCATTATCTGATCAGGATGATGAGTGGCTTCCGGATAAACTTGAAAGATCTGTCGCTTTGCTCCAAAAAATAGACAATTCTAAAATTCCTTGCCTGGTTTATACAGATCTGATGTGGATTGATCAGGATCAAAAAATACTGAATAGTTCTTTTCTAAATGTTGTGGGACAAGACAAATACCAGCATAATTTACAAACTTTGTTATTTGGCAATCTTGTTACCGGATGTACAACCCTCATGAATCCGGCATTAAAGCGGCTTTTTGCAGAGATCCCTAACGATATTTACTTTCATGATGCGTGGATGGCATTTATGGCTTTTACCTTTGGAAGGGCTGAGTGTGTTAAGCTTCCATTAGTTAAGTACCGCAAACATGAAAATAATGTGAGCATTTCTGCGGATGCCAAAACAAGAAACCGTTACCGAAGCATGATGAATGAAATACTTAAGTATTTAAAAGGCAAAGATGATTTTCTTGCAGTACAATTAGAAACGGCACATAAATTCTATGATCATTATTGTATTGAAATGACACCCATTATAAGACAGCATTTTGAACAATTTTTAACCCTGGAGCATAAAAATTATTTTTTTAAAAAGCTTGCCTATAGAAGGGTTGTAAAGAAGTTTAGAATTAAATTTTAGCGGTTTTACGGGTTATCAGTATATAAAAACTAAATATAATACCAGAAAGAATGATCCCGGTTAGTATAGCAATAGAATATTTAAGATTGTTTTTCTTTAAAGGTAACTCTGGTTCATCAACAATTGTTACCGTTGGTGTTTCCTGGGCAAGCATAGTTTTACTTGATTCCAGATTTTTAACAGTCTCAGAAAAAATGGTTGTTAATACAATTTTGTCACGATCTTTAACCTCAACATTTGCGTTTGCCGATGTATAGGCAGGATTAAGATCTAAAAGGCTTTGATTAGCTGTTGATAAAGCGTATGTTTTGTGATTAAGAATATTTCCGATACTATCAGCACGCTGTTGTAAACGTTCAACATTGTTTCTTAATCTTTTGGTTTTAGTAATAATAAAAAAGTCTGTGGATTGCTTGATCATTCTGATGCAAAAAAACTGTGCCAGTTTTTCATCTTTGAAAGTAGCATTCACTTCAAAAAATCCCAGTTTTTTATCCGTCTTGGCTATTTCAAATTGTCCATCTAATATAAGAATGGTCATCTCATGCAATAAGCTATCCTGTAATATAGTATTATGCCTTCCATTTAATGGAAAATGGATTATTTTCCCATCAGGACTGTATTTTAACCATTTTTTATCGAGTTTATAAGCAGCTGCATATCTATCAGCAAGTGTTTGCGTACTATCATAAGCCGTTAATAAAGTTGCTTTGATAAGTTTATGACTTTTAATTAATTGTTCTACATTGTCACCGGCTAAAACTCCGCTGGCTCCCCCTAATCCATCCAGGTTAAACCCTAATTGGCCAGCTAACGCAGATAGCCCGCCCGCGCTTCCGCCTGATTTTGAATCATCAACTACAAATGTTAGCCTGGCTGT
>JAQBOY010000453.1 GCA_028287805.1 Mucilaginibacter sp. | reverse complement strand
TGTTAGCAGTGCATTTGGTGCCTGTTATGGCAATTGCACAGGTAAACTCATCCAGTAGCAAACCTGTGCAGGTGAAAATTACCAATGGTATTTTAGAGGGAACTGTTAATGACCTCAGTATCAAAAGCTTTAAAGGGATACCGTTTGCTAAGCCACCTGTTGGTGAGCTGCGGTGGAAGGAGCCGCAACCGGCGGAAAATTGGCAGGGTGTACGGAAGGCTGATCAGTTTGGTAATAGCCCAATGCAAAAAAAGGTTTTTAGCGACATGATTTTCCGCTCACCAGGTATAAGCGAGGATTGCCTTTACCTGAATGTTTGGACACCTGCTAAATCATTTAAAGAAAAGTTGCCGGTATTAGTTTATTTTTATGGAGGAGGCTTTGTGGCAGGCGATGGCTCGGAAGGGCGTTATGATGGCGAAAGTATGGCCCGTAAAGGTATTGTGGCTATTACCGTAAATTACAGACTGGGTGTTTTTGGCTTCCTGGCTCATCCCGGCCTAACTAAAGAATCTGCACATCATGCATCAGGCAATTATGGCTTAATGGATCAAAGTGCCGCCTTGCGCTGGGTACAGCAAAATATCGCGGCCTTTGGCGGCGACCCAAAACGGGTAACTATCGGGGGGGAATCTGCCGGCTCTATGTCTGTATCCGCCCAAATGGCATCACCCTTATCCAAAAACCTGATAGCAGGGGCTATAGGCGAAAGCGGGGGAATGATTAATCCTACCGGCGGGCCAATTTCATTGGAGCAGGCCGAAAAAAATGGTGTTGCTTTTGCAGCAGCAGTTAACGCAAACTCAATAGCGGCTCTGCGTGCCATACCGGCTGCTGATGTGCTGGAAGCAGCAGCCAAACCTGGCGTATTTAGAACAGTAGCTACTATTGACGGCTATTTTTTACCTGCCGATTTACCAACAATTTTTTCAAAAGGCCAACAGGCGCATGTGCCCTTGCTGGCCGGATGGAACTCAACCGAAGTAGGCTATCAAAATTTAATAGGGCATGATGAACCAACACCCGAAAATTATACTAATAAAGTTAAACAAATCTATGCGGATAAAGCTGATGAAGTTTTAAAGCTTTATCCCGGTAATACACAAGATGAGGTTATTCAATCGGCTACTGCTTTAGCCAGCGACCGCTTTATTGCTTATAGTACCTGGAAATGGATAGACCTGCAAAGTAAAACAGGTGGCAAGCCGGTGTATCGTTACCTGTTCTCAAAATCAAAACCGCCAATAGTAGGTGAGGCAAGTAAAGCCGCATCCTCATTAGGTGCGCCGCATGCTTTTGAAATTGAATATGCATTGGGTAACCTGGGGTACAATAAAGTTTATGATTGGGCTCCCGAGGATCATCAAATATCAGCAACCATGCTGCAATATTTCGCCAATTTTGTAAAAACCGGTAATCCTAATGGCAACGGATTGCCTCAATGGTCGCCTATTACGGGTAGTGATAGCGTGCCGTTTATGAATATTGGTATTAAAACAGCGCAGGAAAAAGAAATGCACCGGGATAGGTATCTTTTTTTGGATCATGCTTATATGAAGCCTTAAAAAGCCGGATTTAAGATTGCTGACATTTTCAAGCGTTCAACAAAATGAAGGCTTGAATGTTAGATATTTACTAAGTTAGTCATTTTATAAACTATAAATCTCCTACTGACCAATGAATCTAAGGGTTTTCAAAGCAGTCACCATTTTTCTGTTATCATTTTTTATAACAGCCGCCTTTAGTCAAAAACAAAGCCTGGCGCAGGTGCGCATATTGGTTTTTACCAAAACCGCAGGTTTTCATCACTCGTCAATTACTACAGGTGTTAATGCAATTATGAAATCGGGTAAGACGAATGGTTTTTTAGTGGATACCACCTCAAATGCACAAAAAATAGAGGAAGGCAATCTGAAAAAATACGCCGCGTTAGTTTTTTTAAGCACTACCGGAAGTTTATTAAATAATTATGAGCAAGCTGACCTGGAAAGGTATATACAGGCAGGGGGTGGATTTGTTGGCATACATGCTGCAACGGATGCGGAGTACGACTGGCCATGGTATGGCCGAATGATAGGTGCCTATTTTGAAGAGCATCCGCAAATTCAGCCGGCTGTTATTAATGTGGTTGATAAAGCAGACCCATCAGTAAAAATGCTGCCTGCTGTATGGAAACGGACTGACGAATGGTATAATTTCAGGGACATCAGCAAGGACATTCACGTATTGCTAACTATTGACGAAAAAAGCTATACCGGTGGTAAAAACGGAAGCTATCACCCAATGGCCTGGTATCATAATTTTGAAGGTGGCAGGGTATGGTATACAGAGCTTGGCCATACTGAAGAGTCATATAGTGATAAATTATATTTACAGCATATTTTAGGTGGAATAAAGTATGCCATGGGTAATAAACATATGCTAAACTACGCTCATGTTAAAGCGCTGCGTGTACCCGAGGAGAATCGTTTTGTAAAAACCCAGTTAATAACAGGTACATTTTTTGAACCTACAGAAATGACAATACTGCCTAACCTGGATATTTTAATTGCCCAGCGCCGCGGAGAAGTTTTATTGTATAAAAACGACACAAAATCAATTAAGCAAGCCGCTTTTTTTAATGTTTATTTTAAAACAGCAGTAGTGCCGCGGGTAAATGCCGAAGAAGGTGTATTAGGCATACAGGCCGATCCGGATTTTATTACCAATCATTATGTTTATATCTATTACAGTCCTGTTGATACGTCGGTTAACCGCTTATCCCGTTTTACATTTGAGCACGATACCATCGATCTTAAATCAGAAAAAGTAATATTGCAATTATATTCACAACGGGATATCTGCTGTCATACAGGTGGCTCCATAGCTTTTGGTAAAGATCATCAGCTGTTTCTTTCTACCGGGGATAATTCAACACCGTTTGATGAGGCGGGTCCTAAAGGTGGGTATAATACCCATGCATTTGCACCTTTGGATGACAGGCCGGGCCATAAGCAATATGATTCCAGGCGGTCGGCCGGTAACAGTAATGATTTAAGGGGAAAAATACTTCGTATAAAGATACATCCTGATGGAACCTATGAAATACCCGAAGGTAATTTATTTAAGCCCGGGCAAAAGGATACAAGGCCAGAGATATATGTTATGGGCGATCGTAACCCATATCGTATTTCTGTAGATAAAAAGAATAACTTTTTATATTGGGGAGAAGTAGGGCCTGATGCTAATAAAGATAGTTTAAGCACCCGTGGTCCGCGTGGCTATGATGAGCTTAACCAGGCGCGCAAAGCCGGTTTTTTTGGATGGCCGCTTTTTATAGGTCCTAATTATGCTTACCGCGAATATAATTATGCTACGGGTAAATCTGGCGCAGCGTTTGACCCGGAACACCCGGTAAATAACTCAGCCAATAATACTGGCATAAAAGAATTACCACCAGCCCAGCCGGCATTTATCTGGTATCCTTATGCCCAATCAGAAGAATTTCCGCAATTAGGCAGCGGCGGCAGAACAGCCATGGCTGGTCCGGTTTATTATACAGATATGTTTAACAAAGCTACCGCCTATCCTGAATACTATAACAAAAAGATGTTTTTTTATGAATGGGTACGTGGATGGATCAAGGTAATATCTATGCAGCCTAATGGCGACTATGATAAAATGGAACCCTTTATGCCTAACACAAAGTTTAACGCACCTATAGATATGGAGCTGGGCCCTGACGGAAAAATTTATGTGTTAGAATATGGGAACGGATGGTTCGCTAAAAATAAGGATGCAGGTTTGGCACGTATAGATTATAACACCGGTAATCGTGCGCCCGAAATAAAAAGGCTGACCGCAAATAAATCATCAGGGAAATTGCCTTTTACGGTAATGTTATCCGTTGCTGCTAAAGATCCGGAAAATGATGGCATGAGTTATACCTGGAGTTTAGGCAATGGTGTTACAAAGAATACCAGGCAACCCTTTTTAAATTATACATATACTAAAAAAGGCAATTATACTGTATCTGTAGTTGCAAAGGATGATAAAAATGCAGCAAGTGAAAGTAAAACCGTCAGTATTTATGCAGGGAATGATGCTGCCGCAATCAGCGCGACGCTGGCATCTGAGCAAAAAATGTATGGTGCAGGTAAAATCTTAATGATGTCATTAGATTGCAAAGGCTGCCATAAGGTAGAGGAGAAATCAGTAGGTCCGTCGTTTGTTGAAGTGGCTAAGCGTTATCCTAAAACAGCAGCTAATGAAGATAAGCTGGCTAAAAAGATAATGGCAGGCGGTACGGGTGTTTGGGGAGATGTGGTGATGCCTGCACACCCTGCCTTAAAGCCTGCGCAAGCAAAACAAATATTAGACTGGATATTTTCACTATCAGGTAAAAAATAGCGTTTTCCAGCCAAACCGATATTATAAAATTATATGAGCTGGTACGTATTAGTTGTAAGCATATATTGGATATTGGTCACTTTAGTCTGCTTTCGTATATTGTATGATATCCGTTCAACCAGCAAAACATTTGCATACCTGTTAATTACTATTCTGGTACCGGTAGTTGGTATGCTCATTTATTTTGCGGTAGGAGCAAATTACCGTAAAAACAAGCTCTATAGTA
>JAQBOY010000432.1 GCA_028287805.1 Mucilaginibacter sp. | reverse complement strand
AGGACGTGAGTCGCCGGGCATTATTTGCTCATGGTTTTGAAGCAGAAGCTGGGTTGACAGATCATTTATCATTAGGTGTTTATGGCGATTTTGAAGCGCCGAGCGGCAGCGCCCTGCATTTTTCGGAAGCACGGGTGGAAAGCATATACCGCCTGGGTGAAAGGTTTGACAATTTTATTAATCTTGCCCTATACGGTGAATACTACTTTCCGGATAATTCTTTCTCTAAATCACAGGAAGCCGAGTTTCGGCTAATTATGGATAAAGACATTGAAGATTTCAGATTAGTATTGAACCCCACCATCAGTAAATATACCACAGGCAAAGAAAGTATGAAGATACAACCGGGTATTTCATCAGGGGTTTACTACCGGAGGGCTTTTTTTATACAGCCTGGTGTAGAATTTTATAGTAATTTTTATGCACACAGTGCTGCCTTGTTTCCAGCGGTCTATCTTAATATAGGGCCATATATTAACTGGAATCTGGGTGCAGGTTTTGGTTTAAATAGTAATAGCGACAAATTTATATTTAAAAGCGTTTTGCAGTTTGATATCCCGGTGATCAGACCGTCAAAGTTATTCAGGTAATGAAACTAATAGCTACAACAAATTAAAATTAATAAACATGAGAAAAATAAATTATAAACTGCTTTTACCTGTCATTTTTTTGTGCACGGCAATTTACCCTGTTAAGGCTCAGCAATCAGAAAAGAAAGTTAACCGTCATTTGAATAAACATACAAAGACTACGCACAGCAAAAAAACATCAAAAAATAAGCATTCAAAAGATCAGCCCCAATCACCCTGGTCAGTTTCACGAAAAGGGGATACCAGCCGCCAACACAAACCACAGCCAAAATAAAATCAATTATAACGCCGTTGTTCTTGTTGTTTTAAAACAATTAATAAAATAAAAATCCGAAAAAAAATCAGATTTTAGCGCTGAAAATTATTGCATTGATGAAGGTTGAATTGTTTATCCCTTGTTTTATTGATCAGCTATACCCTGACACCGCTTTTAACACCGTAAAAGTATTGGAAAAGGCTGGGTGTACGGTTGGCTATAACACCAGTCAAACCTGTTGCGGTCAGCCTGCTTTTAATGCGGGTTTTTGGGATGAGGCCAAAGCGGTTGGCAATAAGTTTTTAAGTGGTTTTTCTGAAGATAGCGTTATCGTATCACCTTCTGCCTCCTGCACTGGCATGGTGAAAAACTATTATAATGACCTTTTTACCAATACTACCGTGCATAATAAATGCCGGTCTATACAGGGGAATATTTATGAACTGTCTGATTTTCTGGTAAATATATTACAGGTAGATTATTTTGGCGCCGAGCTGGAAGGGAAGGCTGTGTATCATGATAGTTGTGCTGCTTTACGCGAGTGTAAAATTAAAAGGGAACCACGCCAGCTTTTAGACAAGGTGTTTGGCTTAGACCTGGTGGATTTGAAAGACAATGAAACCTGCTGCGGTTTTGGAGGTACATTTGCTGTTAAGTTTGATGCCATATCAATTGCTATGGCTCAGCAAAAAGTTGACAATGCATTAGCGGTTGATGCGGAATATATTATATCAACAGATGCATCCTGCCTGTTGCATTTACAGAGCTACATCGATAAAAATAACCTGCCTATAAAAACCATGCACCTGGCTGATGTTTTAGCTCATGGTTGGGGAAATGTGTAATTCGATTTTGCATATTCAATTTGGATTTTTTATTAATATTTCCTGCTCTTCTATCAGCAAAATCACGTCAAAACATGGGCTGATCAAAACAATAATCAACGCAATCAGTATAAAAACTTCTAAATAATTCTATTTTTGCACCATAAAATATCCATCACTTAGTAGGTGATTAAATAAAACGTAATTTTTATAAACATTTAAATCATAGTTGTAGATGATTAATATTACTCTCCCGGATGGTTCCGTTCGTCAGTATGACAAAGGAATCTCCTCGATGCAGATCGCACAGTCGATCTCTGAAGGTTTAGCACGTAACGTATTAGCAGCCGAAGTTGATGGCCAGGTTTGGGATGCCAGCCGTCCCATCGAACAGGATGCTAAAGTAAAGCTGTTAACGTGGAATGATACCTCAGGCAAATCAACTTTCTGGCATTCATCTGCTCACCTGATGGCTGAGGCACTGGAAGCGCTTTATCCCGGAACTAAGTTCGGAATCGGTCCGGCTATTGAAACCGGTTTTTATTATGATGTTGATTTTGGCGATAGGGAGTTTTCTTCAGACGAATTCAAAAAAATAGAAGATAAGGTACTGGAACTGGCTAAAACCAAAGAAGAGTTTATCCGTAAGCCGGTAAGTAAAGCGGATGCTGTTGAATATTTTACTGAAAAGGGTGACGAGTATAAGCTGGACCTGATTAAGGACCTGCCCGATGGCTCCATTACTTTTTACACACAAGGTAATTTTACTGATCTGTGCCGGGGACCGCATATACCTAATACCGGCTTCATAAAAGCCGTTAAATTAATGAGTGTTGCGGGTGCCTACTGGCGTGGTGATGAAACCCGCAAGCAATTAACCCGTATTTATGGCGTAACTTTTCCTAAGCAAAGTGAGTTAACTGATTATCTGCATGTACTGGAGGAAGCAAAAAAACGCGATCACCGTAAATTGGGTAAGGAGTTAGAACTATTCGCTTTCTCTGAAAAGGTGGGCATGGGTTTGCCTTTATGGTTACCCAAAGGCACGGCCTTACGCGAGCGCCTGACTAACTTTTTACAAAAGGCACAGGCTAAGGCCGGTTATGAGCAGGTAATTACACCGCATATTGGCCATAAAAATTTATATGTAACATCAGGCCATTATGAAAAATACGGTGCTGATTCTTTCCAACCGATAAAGACGCCGCAGGAAGGAGAGGAGTTCTTCTTAAAACCAATGAATTGCCCTCACCATTGTGAGATATACAAAACAAAGCCGCGCTCTTATAAAGACTTGCCTGTACGTTTGGCAGAGTTTGGCACAGTTTACCGGTATGAGCAAAGCGGAGAGCTGCATGGCTTAACCCGCGTTCGTGGCTTTACACAGGATGATGCACACTTATTCTGCCGCCCGGATCAGGTTAAAGAGGAGTTTATGAAGGTGATAGACCTGGTGCTTTATGTATTTAAAGCGTTAGGGTTTGATGATTATACAGCGCAAATTTCCCTGCGTGATCCGGAAAACAAAACCAAATATATAGGCACTGATGAAAATTGGGCTTTGGCAGAGTCGGCTATAATTGAAGCCGCTGATGAAAAGGGATTAAAAACTGTAGTAGAATTAGGTGAAGCCGCATTTTATGGCCCCAAGCTTGATTTTATGGTAAAAGATGCTTTAGGCAGAAAATGGCAACTGGGTACCATACAGGTTGATTATAATTTACCAGAACGTTTTGAACTCGAATATACAGGCAGCGATAATCAAAAACATCGTCCGGTAATGATCCACCGTGCGCCATTTGGTTCATTAGAGCGGTTTGTGGCTGTTTTAATTGAACATTGTGCCGGTAATTTTCCGTTGTGGTTATCTCCGGAGCAGTTCATTATTTTACCCATTTCGGAAAAATATGAAGAATATGCAAAAAAACTTTCCGATGTGTTAAAAGATTCCGATATTTGCGGGCTGATTGATTTCAGGGATGAGAAGATAGGGCGTAAGATACGCGATGCTGAAGTCAAAAAAATCCCTTATATGCTGATAGTAGGTGAAAAAGAAGCTAACGAAGGCGTGGTTTCGGTAAGAAAACACGGTCAGGGTGATTTGGGAAGCATGAGTATAGAAGAATTTAAACAACAAATAATTAAAGAAATAACCGTATAACTTGGCATTAAACAAACCTTTCAACAGAGGACCAAGGCTTCCTTTTAAGAAAAAAGAAGCTGAACATAATATCAACCAGTTTATAAGAGCTACAGAAGTGCGTCTTGTAGGCGAAAATGTAGAACAGGGTGTTTATTCTTTAAGAGATGCCCTGGCCATAGCTCAGGAACAGGAATTGGACTTGGTTGAGATTTCTCCTAACGCTAATCCGCCTGTTTGTAAAGTAACCGACTATAATAAGTTTATTTACGAACAGAAAAAGAAGTTAAAGGAAATAAAAAGCAACGCTAAGCAAACGGTGATCAAAGAGATCCGTTTCGGGCCTAATACGGATGATCATGACTTTGACTTTAAATTAAAGCATGCTACTAAGTTTTTAGAAGCAGGCGAGAAAGTTAGGGCTTACGTACATTTTAAAGGCCGTGCAATTGTTTATAAGGAGCAGGGCGAAATATTATTGCTTCGTTTTGCACAAGCTTTAGAAGAAGTTGGCAAGGTTGAGCAGTTACCAAAGCTGGAAGGAAAACGGATGTTTTTAACCGTTGCACCGAAAGCACTTAAGAAATAATAAACGTGCAGGTGTGCAAATATGCAGATGTGCAAATAAAAAAGAATTTATAAATTAATAAATATATCCATCTGTTATGCCAAAAATGAAAACCAATTCCAGTGCAAAAAAGCGTTTTAAGCTTACTGGAACCGGTAAAATTACCAGGAAAAACGCATACAAAAGCCACATCTTAACCAAGATGTCGACAAAACGTAAACGCGCCTTGGGTCACACAAGCTTAGTATCTAATGCTGACCTAGGAAATGTTAAACGTATGCTTTGTATCGGTAAGTAATCAATTTTTTAACCAGGTATTCGAGTCTACAAGTCCTACATTAAATTGAGGCACTCACTACCAAAAACACGCAAAAATGCCACGTTCAGTTAACGCAGTCGCGTCGAGAAGACGCCGGAAAAAGATCATGAACCT
>JAQBOY010000115.1 GCA_028287805.1 Mucilaginibacter sp. | reverse complement strand
GCTGGATCACCCTCTCTTCACCTGCGGTGGAAAGAGGGTTAGAGAAATTAATTGATAGAAAAAATTAATTATTAGCAATAAGAACATGAAAAAATACATATACAGCGCAGCCTTAATATTATTAGTTTTAAGCGCCTGTAAAGTTTCAAAAGATATTAAAACGCCCAAGCCGGCGTTGCCCGATAGTTTCAGAAATGCTGTGGTAACAACTGATACTGCAAGCGTAGCTGATATACAATGGAAAAGCTTTTTTACTGATGCTGTGCTGCAAAAATTAATAGACAGCGCTATTGTAAAAAACTACGATATGCAAATAGCGGTTAAAAATATAGAAGCTTCACAATTGCTGTTCAAACAGGTTAAATGGAACTATGTGCCTCAAGTGGCTTTAAATGTAACAGCTAATACACAACGACCATCAGACAACAGTTTGACAGGGCTCAGTTTAAGCCAGTATAATATAGGTACAAAACATATTGAAGATTACTCGGCAAATGTAGCCCTTTCATGGGAAGCGGATATCTGGGGTAAGATACATAACCAGCAACGTGCCGCTCTGGCTGCTTATTTACAAACTGCCGAAGCTAAAAAGGCTGTGCAAACTAATATTGTTGCAACTGTATCGCAGGGGTATTATAACCTGTTAATGCTGGATGAGCAATTAGCTATAGCCAAAGCAAATGTAAAGCTGAACGATAGTACCCTGCGCATTGTTAATTTACAATATGATGCCGGGCAGGTTACGTTGCTTGCTGTACAACAAACCAAGGCTCAACAACAGGCAGCAGCAGCGTTAGTGCCGCAATTTGAACAAAACATAACCATACAGGAAAATGCCCTGCGTATTTTAACAGGAGAATTACCGGGCGAAATCTCCAGAAATTCAAAGCTGGATCAAATTACTGTTCCAGAAAGTTTATCAGCGGGTATACCATCGGCCCTGGTAAGCCGCAGGCCTGATGTGAAAAGTTATGAACTGGCTTTAATTACGGCTAACGCTAATGTGGGCATTAATAAAGCTGCTATGTACCCGGCTTTAAGAATAACCGCAAGCGGTGGTATTAATTCATTCATGGCTAATAATTGGTTCAATATTCCTGCATCATTATTTGGCATAGTAGCCGGGAGCATAGGGCAACCATTACTTCAGCATAAGGAATTGAAAACAACCTACCAGGTTTCGGAAGTAGAAAGAGAAAAGACCGTGCTGCAATTCAGACAATCCGTTTTAAATGCAGTAGGCGAGGTATCAGACGCGCTGGTGCAAATTGAAAAACTAAAGGTTCAGCAAAGTATTGTAGCCAGCCGGGTAAATACTTTGCAGCAGGCTACCAAAAATGCCAACCTGTTGTTTAAAAATGGTATGGCCAATTATTTAGAAGTAATTACAGCCCAAAGCAATGTATTGCAAAGCGAGCTGGAACTGGCCTCTATAAAAAGAGGTGAATTAAGCGCTGTGGCTGAATTATACAGGTCATTAGGCGGTGGGTGGAAATAATGTAAGATAAGATTATAAGGAGTTGTTTATTCAAGGCAACTCCTTATAATGTTATCTTATCAAAGCTACGTAACCACTTTGAGTAGCGGGTTTATTTTCCTGTGTAGTAAAAGTGGCTATCCAATAATAAGTGCCCATAGATACGGGTTTACCTTTATACTCACCATTCCAGCCTCCATACAAATCAAAAGATGTAAAAAGTAAGGCACCCCATCTATCGTAAATCTGTAGCCGGAAATTACTGGCTTTACTTTGGGGATTAGCTCTGAAAATGTCGTTTATTCCATCATAGTTAGGCGTAAAGGCAGATGGGAAAGAAACTGGGTTGCAAGCTTCCTGGATTAAGTTAACCGCTATCGCATCCACTATACAGCCATTTTTTTTCAGGATCGAAAAATGATACTCTCCGGCTAATAATCCGGTGAATATATAATTTGAGGGGTAAACTGATGAATTATATTGAATATTAAAGAGGGTAGAATTATTATCAATTGTAAATTTTATTTGTCCCGGGAGTTCGCAAACCGGATTACTTTGGTTAATAACAGTGATAGGTTTGTTTAAGCTAAAATCTGGCACAATAACAGTCCTGTTTTGCGATATTCCGCCGCCTGATGTCGAAATTAATAGCTGGTAAGTCCCCGGATCTAATAAATTAAAAACACCTGTTGAATTTGTAATAGAGTTATTTAATGTATAGCTATAAGTTTCAGGTATAGGTTCACATATTATTTGTATAATCCCTTTCCCTAAAATATTGCATTCGGCTGTTACTTTGATACTATCTATCACAACAGGGCAAGGCTGGTATTGAAGAGCCACATCATATTCATCAACCATACAGCCCTGTTGTGTTAAAATAACAAAATGATAAGTTCCTGCTGTTAATCCTCCAAAAACATGATCTGACGGAAGCGTATCGGTGCCTAATTTAATTTTATATAAACTACTGTTTTGCACACTAAACGTAATGTTACCTTTAGCTGCGCACGCCGGGTTATTAGCAATAAAGCTGATAGCAGGCTGGATTAATTTATAATCAGGAACGACAGCTGGTATAAGTAAAGTATCCTCAGATGAGATGATGGATATGACATATTTACCCGGATCGAGCATATTAAATATGCCGGTGGTATCACTAAACTCGTTAAGTTTATAAGTATAAGTACCTTTATGCGCTTGAGTAAGCACCTGTATACTTCCTTTATTTACAGCATTACACTCCTTTAACACGGTTGTAGTGTTAACCTGTATACGGCACTTATTACGAGGTATGTTAATAGTTAGACTATCAACAATGCATCCACCTGCATTTATAATATTAAAATGATAGCTGCTTGTATTGGTTAAGCCGGTAAACGTATGGTTAATTGGAAAACTGCCGGTACCTAAACTAACACTGTATGCATTACTGTTATCGGGGGTACTAAACGTAACCTGCCCCGGAACATCGCAATCCTGGTTGCTAATGTTATAAGTATAAGTTGGTTTTATTAAAGTATATGCAGGTACATTAACTATTGTATCCTGTTCATCTACAGATGATGTTATTTTTAATTGATAGGTACCCTGACTTACACCCGTAAAAACACCTGTGGTGTTACTTACGCCATTACTTAGTTCGTAGGTAAGGGGGGCTAAACTGGGTTTTGTTATTACTTCAATAATTCCCTTAGTTGGTGTATTACAGTCCTGGTGAATGTTTATATTATTAATTTGAATACCGCTAATGCTTCCGTCTTCAGTAATACTGGCAGCATCCAATATGCCATATGGCAGCGTCCCAACTACACCTAAAACAACCTTATTGTCCATGTCAATTTCAACAATATTGGTTGAAAAAGAATCTACATAAACTAATGCATAAACGGTATTTTTATGAAGACTAGCCGGAACGGCAACTAATCCATATATAATAAGGTTGCCGGTTGAAATATATGGGCTACTTGCCGAAGGATTTTTCGTATCAACCTTAACTATGCTTCCCCCGGATGCCATATATAAATCGCCATTATAAAAGGTCAGGTCGCCGTTAGGCCAGTAACTCATCGGCCCCAAATTATTGGATTGAAGTGTTGCAGGGTCTGTGCTATATAATGAGCTTCCCGAATAGTATAGTTTTCCGTCGCTCCCTATAGTCAAGGCATTTGAAGGCATTGGAACTGAACATAACGGCTTACAATTAGTTAACGAATTACCACTAATAGTACCAGTGAACATTTGATTGCCATCTAACCAATAAAAGCCATTTTTATTCATGGCTATTGAAAAAAACTGATCGCCCGGATAGCAGGTATTTATCAACTGTGATACAAAACTTGAACCTGATTTTGTGACCCTATAAATAACGGTTCCCAAAGTTATGTTGTATGGGTCTGCTGGAGCATTTACATAAAAGCTTTGAGCAAAACTTTTAAAACAAAAAAAAACGGCAAAAAATAGTAATAATTTAAATTTCTTCATCAAGAAGACATTTTCTAAGGTATGGCCTATAAAAATATAGATTTATAATGATATTTAATTTCATAGGAAAAAAATAGAATTATTATCATGTAGATGATACAAAAATCACTCGTGTACTCAACATGAATTAATTGCCGATATCCTTCTTTTAACTTAAATTTGTATAGAGCCAATTAACCAATGAATAATTTTCAGGACTATAATAACCCGCAGGTAGCGGCCTTACCGCAGCACTTAAAACAATTTATAGTTGACCAGCATTATGATCATTACACTCCAATTGATCAGGCTGTTTGGCGATATGTTATGCGGCAGAATTATAGTTATTTAAAGGACGTTGCTTATTACCCCTATATACCCGGCCTGCACAAAGCGGGTTTAACTATAGAAAGAATACCACGTTTGCAGGAAATGAATAATGCTTTGGCTAAAATTAGCTGGGGAGCAGTAACAGTGGATGGGTTTATACCGCCTGCTGCCTTTATGGAATACCAGGCGTACCGGGTATTAGTTATCGCAGCGGACATCCGCCAGTTAAAGCATATTGAATATACCCCTGCTCCTGATATATTACATGAATCTGCCGGGCATGCCCCTATTATAGCTGACCCGGATTACCATCAATATTTAAGCTATTTCGGTTCTATTGGTGCCAAAGCAATGTTTTCGGCACAGGACTTTGAATTATATGAGGCTATCCGGGCATTATCTATATTGAAAGAAATGCCTGATGCGGATCCTCAGGAAATTAAAAAAGCCGAAGAATTAGTGGAATGGTGCCAGGATAATATGGGCGACCCGTCAGAAATGGCTTTGCTAAGCCGCCTGCATTGGTGGACGGTAGAGTATGGATTAATTGGTACGCTTAACAATCCGAAGATTTATGGTGCAGGCTTATTATCCTCGATTGGTGAAAGTGCTAATTGTATGTCGCCCGATGTAAAAAAACTGCTTTATACTCCTGATGCGGTAAATTACAGCTATGATATTACCAAGCCGCAGCCGCAATTATTCGTTACTCCCACCTTTCAAAACCTGATTGATGTATTGGAGCAATTTGCTGATAAAATGGCTTTCCGTGTAGGCGGCGCCTATGGCTTGCAAAAAGGGATAGAAAGTAAAAATATCTGTACGGCAGTTTATAGTTCAGGTTTACAGGTTTCGGGCACAATAACCGACTATAAAAGTGATGCTGACGGAAATCCGGTATTTATAAAAACTACAGGGCCAACTGCTTTATCCTTTAATAATAAACAACTGAACGGGCATGGTAAAAATTATCATAAAGATGGTTTTAGCTCGCCAGTTGGCAGACTAAAAGGATATGATCAAATTTTGGACAATTTTTCTGCTGATGATTTGAAAAAGGCTGGAATTTCTTCCGGAAAAGATACTACACTAAATTTTGAAAGTGGGTATAAGGTAAGCGGCACCGTGAATAGCATTTTATATCGGGATAATAAATTATTAGTGATCACTTTTAACAACTGCACTGTGACTGATGGAAGCGGGCAAGTTGTATTTCAACCTGAATGGGGTGTTTATGACATGGCGGTTGGCGAAAAAATTACCTCAGTATTTTGTGGTGCTGCTGATAAAGAATCCTTTGAAACATTATCTTATCAACCCAAAACCAATACCTATCATCCGCATTATGATGCTAAAACTATTGCTTTACAAGGTTTATACCAGCAGGTGAGAGATTGTCGTGAAAATGGAACAAGTTATGAAGTTCTGCTGGATATATGGGATGAACTGGAGAAAAATTATACTGATGACTGGCTTTGCGCTTTAGAGATACTTGAAATTTTAGATCAGGAAGAACTGATGCCGCAAATGGCTGCTCAAGTGAAATTTTTCCTGGAAACAAAGGCAATAAATAAGCCGGAATTGAGTAAATTAATAAAGGATGGTCTTTACCCGATCAAGCATCCGGTAGAGGATCTAAATACAAAAAGCCAATGAAATTGGTTACTTATCAAATTGATGTCCAGCCATATCTCGGTATTATTGTAGATCATAAGGTTTACAACCTGAATTCCTGCGACCCATTAATACCGGATAATATGCGCGACTTTTTACAAGGCGGCGAAGTGACCATGCAAAAAGCGCGGTTGATAGAAGAAAAATTAAAAACTGAAAGGCTGGTTATAAAGCCGGAGGCCAGCTATAAATTATTGGCTCCGGTACCACATCCTGCTTCTTGTCGTGATGCTTATGCCTTTCGTCAACATGTGGCTACCGCCCGTATGAATAGGGGGCTGCCCATGATTCCGGAATTTGACCATTATCCGATTTTTTACTATAGCAATCACCAGTCTATTTGCGGACCCGGCTCAATACGTTGTATGCCCGATCATTTTAAAAAACTTGATTTTGAATTGGAGGTGGCAGTGGTGCTCAATAAAAAAGGACGAAATGTAAAAGCAGCGGAAGCGGATAGTTTTATTGCGGGCTATATGATTATGAATGATATGAGTGCCCGTACTTTGCAAATGGAAGAGATGCTGTTTAATCTTGGTCCGTCAAAAGGGAAGGATTTTTGTACCATATTAGGGCCGTGGCTGGTTACCCATGACGAACTGGAAGCATATAAAGTTACTACTAAGCATGGACATACGGGTAATAGCTATAATTTAAAAATGGTATGCCGTGTAAACGGAATAGAGGTATCAAGTGGCAACCTGGCCGATATGGACTGGACGTTTGCCGAAATTATTGAACGTGCATCCTATGGATGTGAATTATTTCCGGGAGATGTTATAGGTTCGGGTACGGTGGGTACAGGTTGTTTCCTGGAATTGAATGGTACAGGTTTGCTTAAGGATCCGGAGTATCAGCCGAAATGGCTGCTGCCTGAAGATGCGATTGAACTGGAAGTAACCGGCCTGGGAATTTTGGAAAATAAAATTAAAGCCGAAAATTCTCACTGGTCTATATTGAAGCTGAAAAAGTTATAAAGACCATTTTATTCTATAGTATACACCATCAACTTGAGGCAGGGATTTAGAGAGGAATAAACACTTAAAGACTACAATTTTCGTTATAATATTAACCAATTATAAAATTATGCCAAGTTATTATACTTTAGGGAAGATACCTCCCAAACGGCATACCCAATTTCGTAAGCCTGATGGTACCTTATATGCCGAAGAACTGGTATCAACCGAAGGCTTCTCCAGCTTATACTCACTGGTTTACCATGTTTATCCGCCTACATTGGTTAAGGCTTTAGGGGAGCCTTACTCTGTTGAACCGAAGATAGCGCGTGAAAAGCATTTAAAGCATACCAGCCTTATCGGTTTTAATATTAAGCCTGAAGATGATTACCTGCAAAGCCGTAAACCCGTTCTGGTAAACAGCGATCTGCATATTTCGCTGGCTGCTCCGCGTAAATCAATGACTGATTATTTTTATAAAAACAGCCAGGCAGATGAGGTTGTATTTATTCATGAAGGTTCAGGTACGCTAAAAACCGGTTTTGGCCATATCAAATTTGCTTATGGTGATTATTTAATTATTCCCCGTGGTACTATTTATCAAATGGAGTTTGATTCGGAAGCTAACCGCCTTTTTATTGTAGAAAGCTTTAGCCCGATTCGTTCGCCAAAAAAATATCTGAATACTTATGGGCAATTAATGGAGCATTCGCCTTATTGCGAGCGGGATATCAGGCAGCCTGCTGATTTGGAAACGCATGATGAAAAAGGTGATTTTAAGATACTGATCAAAAAACAGGGATTGATCTATCCTTATATTTATGGTACCCACCCCTTTGATTTTGTTGGCTGGGATGGCTATCATTATCCCTGGGCATTCTCCATTCATAATTTTGAACCTATTACCGGCAGGCTGCATCAGCCGCCACCTGTGCATCAAACTTTTGAAGGCCACAACTTTGTGATCTGTTCTTTTGTTCCGCGCAAGTTTGATTATCATCCGTTATCTATACCAACCCCTTATAATCATAGCAATGTGGACAGTGACGAAGTGCTGTACTATGTGGATGGTGATTTTATGAGCCGTAAAAGCGTGGTAAAAGGGCAAATTACTTTGCATCCGGGCGGCATACCACATGGCCCGCATCCGGGATTGGTAGAAAAATCGATAGGCAAAGAAGCAACGGATGAACTGGCAGTAATGATCGACCCGTTCCGCCCGCTAATGCTTACAGAAGAAGCCCTGAAAATTGAGGATGAAAATTATTATAAAAGTTGGGCGGGTTAAGCCTCACCCAATCCTCTCCAAAGGAGAAGGCTTTTACTTTTAATATTTTTAATAATAACACTTACACCCTGAACTCCCTCTCCAAAGGAGAAGGTTGGGGTGAGGTAAAAACAAACAGAATGGAAACGAAAGCTATAAATAAGCTCAACCAAACGGCTGATTTTTTACCATTGAACGGTACGGATTATGTGGAATTTTATGTAGGTAATGCCAAACAGGCTGCTCATTACTATAAAACCGCTTTTGGCTTTCAGGATTTGGCTTATGCAGGCCCTGAAACAGGTGTACGTGACAGGGCATCCTATGTTTTACAACAAGGTAAGATCAGGATAGTGCTCACTACACCATTACACTCAACTCATCCCATTGCCGAACATATTAAAACACATGGCGATGGTGTAAAGGTACTGGCCCTGTGGGTGGATGACGCTTATGATGCCTTTGAGCAAACTACTTCCCGGGGCGCATTGCCTTATCAACAGCCCCAAACAATAACGGATGAATACGGCGAAGTAAGAACCAGCGGTATTAAGCTTTATGGCGAAACTGTGCATCTATTTGTGGAACGGAAAAATTATAAGGGCTTGTTTTTGCCGGGTTACAAAAAACTGGAAACAAATTACCATCCACAAGATACCGGTTTATTATATGTTGATCATTGTGTAGGCAATGTAGGCTGGCATAAAATGAATGAATGGGTTAATTTTTATGAAGATGTAATGGGTTTTCGTAATATATTAACCTTTGATGATAAAATGATCTCTACCGAATATTCTGCCCTGATGAGCAAGGTGATGAGTAATGGCAATGGCTATGTTAAGTTTCCTATTAATGAACCTGCCGAGGGTAAGAAGAAATCGCAGATAGAGGAATACCTGGAGTTTTATGAAGATGAAGGTGTGCAGCACATGGCTTTGGCTACACATGATATTGTAAAAACGGTAACCGATCTGCAAAGCCGGGGAGTTGAGTTTTTGAAAGTACCCACAGTTTATTATGATGAACTGACAAACAGGGTGGGCCATATAGATGAAGATATTGAGCCGCTAAAAAAGCTGGGCATATTAGTTGACCGGGATGACGAAGGCTACCTGCTACAAATATTTACTAAACCGGTTGAGGATAGGCCAACACTATTTTTTGAGATCATTCAGCGCAAGGGAGCCAAATCATTCGGTGCTGGAAATTTTAAGGCTTTATTTGAGGCTATTGAACGCGAACAGGACTTAAGAGGGAATCTTTAGGAAATTGTAAAGTCGGCATTTATTTAATTTTAACTGTTTCCGTAGGTTCCGAAAAAGCTACTGAACGGAATAACTATATAATAACTATATCTGGGCTCCGCAAGCGAAAAATCCTTCCACTCCACTGAAGTCACTGCAATGCAGGGCAACTAACTCTTAATCAGTTGGTCGGGAGTTTGAGCCTCTCCCGGGTCTGCGAAAAGCATATCTTTTTGACAGCAAAGTGTTTCACAAATAAGTGAATCATGTGAAACACTTTTCACTCATAAGTTATTGATGTAAAGTATTTTGATGAAATAGAGTGAAACAATGCGAAACATTCAATTATCAACCAAAAACATAGTCCCTTCGGCCCCCTGCGGGACCGCAAGTTTCCGCTCTGCCTAATGAAGATAGAAACAGGCTTGGATGGCTGATCCGTGATCTTAAAGCTAAAAAGGCTTACGCCCATTAAATAACAAAGCCCGGCACACTTGGCCAGCCTCTGTTTAAACTACTTATCGTTTATAAATGGCACACGCGACACGCGTACGCCAGCTTAGGTTAATTTATTTAATAATCTTAGTTGTTCTAATATTTTATTCGAATTATGTCCAGTCTGGGGAGCGAAATATTTTTAAATAAATGATAGTAACGCCTCAGAGGTAAAATGGATGCTGATGACTTTTCAGGACTATATTTTAGAAAGCTGTTTTGTTGTGCGTAAAGTATAGAGCAGCGAAAGCTGAACATAATTGGCAGGAACGTTGTTTTCATAAACTGACGTTTGGTAAACGCTGTCAAATGTATTAATTGTTAATTTTGCCATAGATAAAAACTTAAAAATGTCTATAAC
>JAQBOY010000370.1 GCA_028287805.1 Mucilaginibacter sp. | reverse complement strand
TTTTCACATCATGCTCGCTGATGTAGTTGCCGCTATACATGGTATTGGCGCCAATATATCCCAGGCCCAAAGCCTGTTTACCCAACACCCTGATATCCTTGCGGGGAATAGGTTGCACATAGCCTTCGTCAGCCATTTGCAGGCAATGTTCCTTAGCCTCGGCCAGCAACCTGTTTTGAGATACCACCACTACATCCCTGCCCTTTTTCAGATAGCCAAATTCAAAAGCTTCATAAGCTGATGTAGAAACTTTGGCCTGCCCAATGGTTAAAAACCTGTCCCTGAAATTATTCAGTTCGATATCGCCGTCCTGTAATTCATCAGATAAACGCAGGGCGAATTCCTTGGTGCCACCACCGCCTGGTATCAAACCAACACCAAACTCTACCAAACCCATATACGTTTCGGCATGAGCCACCACTTTATCGGCATGCAGGCATATTTCGCAGCCACCGCCTAAGGCCATTTGGTGCGGAGCAACTACCACAGGGATAGCAGAATAACGGATCCTCATCATCGTATTTTGGAATGCCTTTACCACCATATTCAACTCGTCGAATTCCTGCTCAACCGCCATCATAAATATCATCCCTACATTGGCGCCGGCGCTAAAATTTGCCCCTTCGTTTGAAATTACCAGGCCCTTATAGCTGGCTTCAGCAAGTGTAATGGCTTTGTTAATGCCTTCTATTATTTCGCTGCCAATGGTATTCATCTTGGTATGAAACTCCAGGT
The DNA here is from genome assembly GCA_028287805.1 of Mucilaginibacter sp. Lineage (GTDB taxonomy): Bacteria > Bacteroidota > Bacteroidia > Sphingobacteriales > Sphingobacteriaceae > Mucilaginibacter. The sequence goes on along the minus strand of JAQBOY010000370.1, from coordinate 4,235 downwards.
TGATAATACCATCACCTATATCAGTTATGGTAGCACCACTGTTTTTCCATACGGTATGGGTTGGGCGTATATTATCTAACAGGATAAAATCTTCTGTTCCGGGGATTGGTTTATAGGTTTTAGATGGTATATCATAAAACAACTTTTTACCATTTTCCAGCTTATAAAAGCTGGTTATACCATCAGTAAGCATGTCATACACCCATTGTGCAGGTTTATGGCCAATAGCTTCCATCTCCTTTACGGTATCCGCCACACCCAATGCATCCCACTTTTCAAACGGCCCCATTTCCCAGCCAAAACCGGCGTTCATAGCGGCATCTATCTTATACAATTCATCCGCTATTTCTGGAATGCGGTTACTGGCGTACGCAAAAAGCTGGTAAAATGTGGAGCGATAAAAATCTCCGGCTTTATCCTTAGCAGCAAATAAAATTTTAAGCCGTTCTTTTAAGCTGTCAACAGTTTTGGTAAGCTCTAAGGATTGAAATTTTACTTTCTGTGAAGGCTTATATTCCAGTGTTTTCAAATCAAGCGATAAAAACTGGTTTTCGCCATTTACCTTTTCCTTTTTATAAAAGCCCTGCCCGGTTTTACTCCCCAGCCAGTTGTTCTTTACCATGCCATTTACAAATTCCGGAATATGAAATAATTCTTTGGCTTCATCATTTGCCGCATTTTGGCTTAGTCCATTGGCAACATGCACCATAGTATCAAGCCCCACCACATCATTGGTACGGAACGTTGCCGATTTTGGATGGCCAATTACCGGCCCCGTCAGCTTATCTACTTCTTCAACGGTCATCCCGGTTTTATCTACGTACTGCAGCACGCTCATAATACTGAACACACCTATCCGGTTACCTATAAATGCAGGCGTATCTTTGGCAAGCACCGTAGTTTTACCTAAATATTTTTCGCCGTAGGCTAATAAAAAATCTACCACACTGCTTAAGGCATCCTTTGTCGGGATGATTTCCAGTAGTTTTAAATAGCGTGGCGGGTTAAAGAAATGGCTCCCGCAAAAGTGTTTCCTAAAATCTTCGTCGCGGCCTTCGGCCATTAAATGTATAGGAATGCCGGATGTATTCGAGGTGATCAAAGTTCCCGGCTTTCGGTATTTTTCTACCGTTTCAAATACTTTTTGTTTGATATCCAGCCGTTCAACCACTACCTCAATTATCCAATCGCAATCAGCAATTTTGGGCATATCATCGTCAAAGTTTCCGGTTGTTATGCGGCTGGCGAATGACTTGAGATAGATAGGTGACGGATTTGATTTTAATGCAAACGTCAGCGCGTCATCTACAATTTTGTTTCGTGCTTTTTTATTTCCTTCGGGGGCATCTTTTGGTATAATATCCAACAGCAGCACCTGCACGCCGATGTTTGCAAAGTGACAAGCGATACGGCTGCCCATCACACCAGAACCCAATACTGCAACTTTTTTTATAATTCGTTTAACATCCATTAGTAAGTGCCTGTTTTTATTATTGATTAATTATTCTACCCGTTCCCAGGTAGTAGTACGCCCCAAAAGTGGAATACCTACGTAGCCGCGTATGGCCAGCGTTTTACCTTTGTAGGTCATGGTGCATGAATAGGTTTTTCCATTATTGGGGTCATAGATTGTTCCGCCGGTGTATTTATTTTCACCATCTTTGACAAACTCTTCCAAAACAGGCAAGCCCAGCCTGGGCCTTGAACGTAATTTTTCATCCGCATTCATCTCATCAACCTTAGGCTTTCCGTTTTTTAAAGGTTCTTTAAGCCATACCACCTTACCATAAAACTTTCCGTCACTCTCCCTGTAGATCTGTATTTTGGCCGATTTGATATCATTGTACCATAACCCTTCAATCGGATCGGTTTGCGCTTTAACAGAAAGTTTAAAAAATGCAATAGCCAGCATCATCAATGTTAGCCGGATTAAATATTTTCTTGATACAGACATGGCTTTAGGTTAAGGCAAGCTTATTCAATCATCTCCTATAAAAATACATTATTATCACATGGTTACAGCGACATATATCTTTAACAGAGATGATTTAATGACTTGCCGGTTAATAATTTAGCCCGATCATTACCCGGGTGGTTTATATAACAAATATCCTTTAAAACCAGACAAAACAAAGGTCTGTATGGCGGAAACATTTGTCATTACTTCGGATTTATTCACCCGGGATCCATATTAATCATTTACTTTATTGATTTTTTCTTTAGCAGCTTCTTCTATATAATCGCTGCTGCGGGGAGTCATCATGAATAACGTGCTCAACTCCTCCGGCAATTCGGCAAGCTTGCGTTTTTCCATATCTATCCAGGCTCCATCTACGTTAATTATAGCGGCTTTAATGCCGTCGCTGCGAAATATTTCATGCCGGATAGCCCAGCGGGAACCACCGGACCGCGATCTGGTTAATTCGGAGGTTACTTTCAAATATTCGTTAATCCCCACTTCGCGAAGGTATAGCAGCTCTTCCCTGAACAATATAGGGCCTATATTAAACTTAAAAAGTGCTGCCGGCTTCAGGCCAAGACTCTCGAGCATGGTTAGCCGGGCCTGTGCCGCAAAATCCGCATAGGCAGAATGGCGCATATGCTGATTTGCATCTATTTGCGACCATAGTACCTGTCCTTCATAAAAAACATGCATCATCGTTGAAAAATGACAGACTTTATTAGAAACAATATTTATTTTCTGCAATTAATTGGGCAGCTATATTTCTGCGTGCCTGGGTAGTATTAAAGTCTTCGGTTTTTGTAAAACGCTTCAGGCCCATCATCATCATTTTTCTTTCATCGCCTTCGGCAAATGAGTTTAACGCTTCTTTTCCTGATTTGGCTATTTTTTCGGCGGCATCATTAATATATACCCGCATCATGTCCAATTGTGCTTTGCAGGCTTCCTCTCCTCTCAGGCCAACCAATTTTTCTACCCTTAACTGGGTTGATTCGCTCACATACAGTTCAATCAGCATATCGGCAAGGTTCATTAATACTTCCTGCTCTTTACCTAACTGCTGCATCAACTTTTGCACAGCGGCCCCGGCCACCATCAGTACCGCCTTTTTAAAATTGACGATGTATTTCTTTTCTTTCGTAAATAACCCATCTTCTTCAACCGCATTAAAATCAGGAATGCTCATCAGCTCTCCGGCAACTTTTTGAGCGGGGCCCATAAGGTCAAGCTCACCTTTCATTGCTCGTTTCAGTATCATATCCACCGCCAGCATACGGTTAATTTCATTGGTGCCTTCAAATATCCGGTTGATCCTTGAATCACGGTAAGACCTGTCCATAGGCGCCTCAGCACTATATCCCATACCCCCATATATCTGTACGCCCTCATCAACTACATAATCAAGCACTTCAGACGAGTGTACTTTTATAATCGCCGCTTCAATAGCATATTGTTCGGTTCCTTTTAATTTTGCTTTTATGGGGTCAAGGCCTGTTTCAATTAAATGCGCTGTGGCCTGTTCCATATTTTCGCTCGCCCTGTAAACAGCCGACTCAGCAGCATAGGTACGAATAGCCTGCTGGGCTAATTTATACCGTATAGCGCCATATTTAGCAATGGGGCGACCAAATTGTTCGCGCTCATTGGCATAACGTATTGCCAAAGTAATTACTTCTTTACTGGCACCAACAGTACCGCCGCCTAATTTGATGCGGCCAATGTTTAATATATTTACCGCTATTTTAAAACCGTTCTGGCGTTCAGACAACAGGTTTTCTACCGGTACTTTACAATCGTTAAAAAATACCTGGCGGGTTGAGCTTCCTTTAATGCCCATTTTATGTTCTTCAGGATTCAGCGTAAACCCTTCAAAATCCTTTTCAACAATAAAAGCGCTCAGGTTTTCGTCATTATCTATTTTGGCAAAAACAGTAAATATATCGGCAAAGCCCGCATTGGTGATCCACATTTTTTGGCCGGTAAGCAGGTAATATTTGCCATCTTCACTCAATTTAGCACGCGACTTGCCCGAGTTAGCGTCAGATCCTGCGCCTGGTTCGGTGAGGCAATAGGCGCCTTTCCATTCGCCGCTGGCCAGTTTAGGGATATACTTTTCTTTTTGCGCGTCATTACCATAATATAATATAGGTAAGGTACCAATACCGCTATGCGCCGAAAAAGCGACAGAGAATGAATGCCCGGCACCTAATTTCTCGGTAACCAGCATGGATGTTTTAAAATCCTTGCCAAAACCGCCATATTGTTCAGGTAC
>JAQBOY010000358.1 GCA_028287805.1 Mucilaginibacter sp. | reverse complement strand
AATTCACTCAATCGCTAATTAAGTTTTAATATTTCTTTTATATCAGCAATGATCTTATTCGCCAGGTTATTTGCAACAGTTTCTGAATCACCTTCCGAATAAATACGGATAATAGGTTCCGTATTTGATCTGCGCAAATGTACCCATTGTTTGTCAAATTCTATTTTCAGCCCATCAATAGTTGAATGCGGCTGAGCCTTGTATTTCTCTTCAACCTTGATTAGCAGGGCGTCAATATCCATTTCGGGCGTTAACGTTATCTTATTTTTTGAGATAAAATAGCCGGGGTACGAGCTTCTTAATACCGATATAGGTTTGCCATATTTAGCCAGGTGGGTTAAAAATAGCGCTATGCCTGCTAAAGCATCCCTGCCATAATGCAGCTCGGGATAGATCACGCCGCCATTGCCTTCGCCGCCTATTACCGCGTTAACTTCCTTCATTTTGTTTACTACATTCACCTCACCTACGGCTGCAGCATGATATTCGCCGCCGGCCAGTTCAGTAACATCGCGTAAAGCACGGGTTGATGAAAGATTAGAAACGGTATTCCCTTTATTATTTTTTAAGATGTAATCAGCAACGGCAACCAGCGTATACTCCTCGCCAAACATGTTACCATCTTCACAAACAAAGCATAAACGGTCAACATCCGGGTCAACGGCTATACCTAAACTTGCATTTTTGGCTATCACTTCCTTTGAAAGCGATATCAAATTTTCAGGCAAAGGTTCCGGGTTATGCGGAAATTTCCCGTCAGGCTCGCAAAATAATTTGTACACTGTTTTTACACCTAATGCCGTTAATAAAGCAGGAACAAATAAGCCGCCTGTAGAGTTAACCGCATCTATTACCACTTTAAAATCAGCTTTTGCTATAGCATTAACATCAACTAATGGCAATGCCAGTATCTGATCGATATGTTTTTTTAAATAACTGTCATCGTTTACTACCTGGCCCAGGTCATTCACATCGGCGTATACAAAATTGCTTTTTTCTGCAATGTCCAGTACTTCTTTTCCATCGGCATCATTAATAAACTCGCCTTTTTCGTTAAGCAATTTAAGCGCGTTCCATTGTTTTGGATTATGGCTGGCTGTTAAAATAATGCCTCCGGCCGCTTTTTCTAACGGCACTGCTATTTCAACAGTTGGGGTTGTAGACAGGCCCAAATCAACTACATCAATCCCTAAACCCTGCAATGTGCCAATAACCAAATTATTAACCATACTGCCTGATATACGGGCATCGCGGCCTATCACTATTTTTTTTATTCCTGATTTTTTAACAGCCCAGCTACCATAGGCCGAAGTAAATTTTACAATATCCACAGGTGTAAGTCCCTCACCTGCTGCACCTCCTATAGTGCCCCTAATTCCCGAGATTGATTTTATGAGTGTCAAAGTATCAATATTTGTACTGCAAAAGTAATTAATAAAACCATTAACAATGCATTAACCGTATGGGTTTAAGCCTGAATTTATTGGTTATATTTGCCGCCCAACATCTTCATTTTTAAATTTAGCTGTAAAAAAATCAATGCCCGACACCCTTTTGCAATTAGACCGGCACCTGTTTTATTTTATTAATCATGACCTGACTAATGCTTTTTTTGATTGCATAATGCCTTATCTGCGTAATCCTAAATTCTGGATACCTTTATATGTATTTATTATAGGGTTTTGTGTTTGGCGTTATAAAAAAACAGGCGTTATTATTATTGTGTTACTGGCATTATCGGCCGGGTTTGCCGATTTTACCAGTGCAAGTATGATTAAGCCCCTGGTAAAAAGAGTGCGCCCCTGCCGGGATGAGCTGGTATCAAAAACTGATATTAACCGGGTAGGATGCGGCACCGGTTACAGCTTCCCTTCTACCCATGCTACAGATCATTTTGCAATGGCATTTTTCATGATCCTGCTGTTTCATAAAAAATGGCAATGGATTTGGCTATGGGGTATTTTATGGGCTGGTGTTATTTGTTTTGCGCAAGTGTACGTTGGCGTACATTACCCTATTGATGTGATAGGCGGCGCTATTTACGGCATGCTGGTGGGTTTGCTATTTGCCTTATTATTTAAAAAGTTACGACCTCATTTTTAATGGAAGCCTGGAAAATCATTATTTTATTTTCGTGCGCGTTTTTTGGCGGCACCGCTGTTTTTTTGTTTAAAGGCGATAATCATAAAATGCTTAAACTGGTACTGGCCTTTAGCGGTGCGTACTTATTTGGTATTACCGTACTGCATTTAATACCTGATGCCTATCATGAAAACGATAATTTTGTTGGTGTATTTATCCTTATCGGTTTCTTGTTTCAAATATTCCTGGAGCAGTTTTCAGATGGTATTGAACATGGGCATATGCATAAACCCTCGCCCGATCACCTGGTGTTTCCCCTGGGTATTATGGTAAGCTTATGCCTGCATGCTTTTTTAGAAGGCATGCCCCTGGCACAAGGCAATCAAAACCAATTGGTTTTTGGCATTGCGTTGCACCATATCCCTGCCGCTTTTGCCTTAGGCAGCGTATTTTTGGCTAATAAGCAGCGCACAAAAACGACAGTGTTCTTTATCTTCCTGTTTGCTATAATGGCCCCTGCCGG
>JAQBOY010000338.1 GCA_028287805.1 Mucilaginibacter sp. | reverse complement strand
CCCAACAACTTCCCATGTGCCGTTTGGCAAACGTTTCAGTGTAACATCAGGCTCCTTTTCACTTCCTTCATATTCTCCGCCATCAAAAAAATCTGCCAGGTTTAGGGTACAGCCGAATGTATCCCCTGCTAATATTTGTACAGTTGCATCAGTAGGCACACCACTCATCATAAATTGTGTTTTAAATGTCTCCATGTTGAATAAATAAGGTTATTGCCAATATGTTTTAAAAACATACAATTGTATTTATCTTTACCGCGTAAATATACTACCTAACTATATACTGCGCCTTTAAAACAAGACGATCGGGCATAGAAAACCGGATACTTTTATTTAGGGGCTTGCGGCAAAAAACGGCTCAACATACTCCAAAAAAATGCGCCGGCAAGAACATTGCCAGGCGCCAGTATTTAAAATATCCTAAAAATCCGGATGCTTACGGAATTAGCGGACCTTGCCAGCGGCATTGGCAAAAACAACGTCAGACAATATAGCAGTATCGGCCTTATCAGGCAGGTGTGAGCAAAAACCTATGCCAGCATAGAACGGACCATCAATGTGCAGTTCAATAGGAGCGCCAAACTGGTGCATTGGCTCGCCATTCATGCTAACGAAGAGCGTGAAGAAATCGCCATGTTTTTCGATGCCGATGCGTTTAGCATGAGCGATGACAAGATCATCAGGCGACTTACCACCGGGAAGACCGCCGCGGCTGCCGATGCGATACTCCATATCCTTTACACGGACGCCCTTTTCAGGACGCCATGCCAGATGCATCATGCCGGCGCCATGCAAGGCTACGAGCGCTTCTTTAGAATCATCATCCAGGCTCTGGCGAATAACGAGGACAGCCTTGCGATCGCCGAAGCCTGTCGAATCGGGATAGATGATATTGGCTGCGAGTGAAACATCACCCGAAACTTTCTTCCAAAGGTAACGGAACTCATCGCGTACATACCAAATATTATAGCCGGCAGAGGTTATGGTGTACTGCTTTGTCGCGGAATCATAACTGGAACTGCCTGGTACAAGTGCAGCGCCAACGTCAGACTGCCCCTCAAATATGCCAATCGGCGTATTTGACGTCCTGGCAGGCCGGTGAAAATCTGGTGGAGGCGATATCTGTTTATGCGTTGCAGATGCAGGCAGTGCCCATTCAGGCGTTGCTGTTTTTTGGGGTGTTTGTGCGGAGGCCAGATAAGTTCCTGTGCACAGTATTAAAGCTGGCAGCAAAACCTGGCAAACATTCTTGGTTTTAGGTATTCTCATAATAAAAGTCCTTTCTCAAATTTAAATAAGTATGTGAGTATTCAAAGCTTTCCGGAAATAAATATTAATGCAGAAACAAAGAAACAGAGTTGGAGCCCGGATGTGTTAACTTTGACCCATACCTAATAGTTTAACATACTTGAATAAGATAATGTTTGTATGGTAAACAAGTACTGCCTTTGCCGGTTTATATAATTTTCCTTTTAGATTAAAACCGGTTGGTATGGCTGCCCCTATTATTGTTGTTCCATTCATGAAACCTGCCGGGATGGCCCTATTCCCTTTTATCCTTATTCATGACGAAAAATTGAAAGCCGATAAAACACTCATCAGGCATGAAAATATCCACCTGCAGCAGCAAATAGAGCTACTGGTGATTCCATTTTACTTATTATATGTAATTAATTACCTGGTTAACCTGTTACAATACAAAAACCATCAACAAGCTTATATTCAAATTATTTTTGAACGGGAGGCCTATCAACATGAAAATGATGTTGATTACCTTACTAACAGGAAGCTATGGGGGTGGATAAAATACTTAAAAATAAAGCAGTAATATTTCACAGAAATTTTGGTACAATCAAAAAATTCAGGTTATAACTTTTCTTTCTGATAAATACTCCTGCCTGTCCTTCCCCTATTTATTACATACAATAGACATTTAATGTTTAATAACATCCCAAATCTTTTCAGATAATCCCTACCTTCAATAAAAAATCACTACCATGCAACGCCGTCATTTTTTAAAAAATACCGCCCTCTCAGTTGGGGCATTTACGCTTTTAAGCAAAAAAAGTTTTGCATCGTTAATTGCAGACCCTACCTATCAGTTTAAACCTCTCCGTAACAATGTAGGTATGTTTGCCGAACGCGGCGGTACCATTGCATGGATGGCTAATAAAGATGGTATAGTGGTAATAGATGCTGAATTTCCGGACACTGCCCCGCATGTTATTGCTGAATTACAAAAGTTAACAGACAAACCGTTTAACTGGCTTATTAACACTCATCACCATGGCGATCATACCAGTGGAAACATTGCTTTTAAAGGATTGGTAAAAAATGTTGCCGCGCATGAAAATTCACTAACCAACCAAAAAAATGTTGCTGCAAAAAACAACACTGATGATAAGCAGCTATACCCTGACACTACCTTTAGCAAAGAGTGGAAAATTAAAGCGGGCGACGAAAAGATACATGCTTATTATTGGGGAGCGGCCCATACGAATGGCGACGCTATGATACATTTTGAAAATGCAAACATTGTGCATACCGGCGATTTGGTATTTAACCGCCGTTACCCTGTTGTTGACCGCAGTGCCGGCGCTTCATTAAAAAATTGGGCGGTAGTGCTGGAACACGCCCAAAAACAATTTGATAAAAATACATTGTTTGTGTTTGGCCATGCCTTTGATCCGCAAAAGGTTACCGGCAATATGGATGATATTAAGGCCATGCAAAACTATATGGAAAAATTAGTAGTATTTGTGCAGGCTGGTATAAAAGACGGCAAATCAAAAGATGACATCCTCAAAGCCACTTCCATACCAGGCGTAACAGACTGGCAGGGAAACGGCATACAAGGCAGCTTAGGTGCTGCTTATGATGAGCTGACTACAGGTTGATGAATATTGATTGAGTTAATTAATGAAACGTATTTTTTAACTCAATCAAACTCAACTTAACCTAATTGCTCAATAATCTTATGCGTCACATCTATCTCTCCCATCCTCGGGAAAATATATTTCATGCTGCGCTCATGTGCTTCCATAAACATATCGGTCATGGCGTCACTGGCAAAGGTTACATTATAGCCTCTTTCGCTGGCATTGCGCGCGGTACCTTCTACACCAATACTTGTAGATATACCTGCCATTACCACACCGGTAATACCCCTCTTTTTTAGTTCCTCATCCAGCTGGGTATTATAAAAAGCGCTCCAGGTTGTTTTGGTAATAAATATATCACCGGATTCGGTTTCAATTTCAGGCGTAATTTCCAGCCAGTCTTCCTTAAATG
>JAQBOY010000333.1 GCA_028287805.1 Mucilaginibacter sp. | reverse complement strand
ATAATGAAAAAACAATTGAGGATGCGGTTAGATCGGTTTTGTCTCAATCATATCAAGATATTGAATACATTATTATTGACGGAAAATCGTCAGATAGGACAAATGAAAAAATAAAAAAGTATATATCAAACATAGATATATATATATCTGAGCGTGATATGGGAATTTATGATGCTATGAATAAAGGGGTGAATTTGGCTAGTGGAGACATATTAGGAATTTTAAATTCAGATGATATTTATTACGATAATGAAGTAATTAGTGACGTTGTTTCAGAATTTAAAAAAAATAAAGATTTGAATATTGTTTATGGCAACCTTGTGTATGTAGAGACAGAAAATACTGATAAAGTAATTAGAAAATGGCGCTCCAAAAATTATTATTCAAAATTCTTTGAGCAGGGTAATGTCCCTCCGCATCCAGCATTATTTGTTAGGCGAGAAGTATATAATGAATGCGGTTTATTTAATTGGAATTACAAATTAGCTGCTGATTATGACTTTATGTTAAGAATTTTCAAAAAATTTGGTTATTCTTCCAAATATGTTCCAAGATTGATGGTGAAGATGCGTCTTGGCGGAGCAACAAATAAGAGTATTAAAAATATTATTAAAGGGAATAAGGAAATTATAAAATCATGGAAGTCAAATGGATTGAAAGCCCCTTTAATGCTAATGCCAAGAAGACTTTTTAAACGTTTGATACAATTTGTATAATGATAGTTTTGATAACTGGTGCATCCGGATTTTTGGGAATAGAAGTTGTAAAACAATTTCAATTTGATAAAACCATCACTATGGCAAGAAATAATGCTCAATTAAACTTTGACTTGTGTAAAGAAATTCCTAAAATACCTGATGTTGATTTGGTAGTTCACTGCGCGGGTAAGGCTCATTTTGTCCCCAAAACCAAAATTCAAAAAAAGGAGTTTTTTGATGTAAATGTAACCGGAACGGCCAATCTTTTAAAAGGGCTTGAAAATTCCGTTATCCCAAAATCATTTGTTTTTATAAGTAGTGTTTCAGTGTACGGTTTGCAAACAGGCAAATTAATAGCAGAAGATTCGCCATTACTTGCTAAAGATCCTTATGGAAAAAGTAAAATTGAAGCAGAGCGATTAATATTGGATTGGTGTGAAAAGAATAAAGTAATTTGTACAATTTTAAGATTACCCTTAATTGCAGGTTCAAATCCTCCGGGTAATTTAGGCGACATGATTAAAGGTATAAAAAAGGGATATTACTTTAATATTGCAGGTGGTTTGGCAAGAAAAAGTATAGTTTTAGCCAATGATGTTGCCGAAATTATTCCACATGCATCCCAAATTGGTGGTATCTATAATCTAACTGATGGTTCTCATCCTGATTTTTTAGGACTTTCCAAGTTAATTGCTACTCAACTTAATAAAAAAGAACCAGGTAATATTCCGTTAAACCTTGCTGTGCTTATTGCCAGATTTGGTGATTTACTAAATAAAGTTCCGCTAAATTCGTCCAAATTAAATAGGATAGTTTCAGAACTTACTTTTGATGATTCAAAAGCCAGGAAACATCTTAACTGGAATCCTCATGCAGTTTTGGATAAATTTCAAATTTATTAATACTTCAAATTCCGTGGTATAACTACAGATGTACAATCGTTAATTGATGACTATTGGTCAAATGCTGCAACAAAACGGCTATTCCTTTGTTCCTTAACAAACAAAGGAAATATGGAGGACGTTTTAATTACCGGTTCATCTGGATTTATTGGTCAAAATATTTTATCTTATTTAAAAAGTAAATTTAATTGTAACACTTTAAGTCGTGAAGAATTGGAAAATATTTCAACTGCTTCAATAAATAACAATAAAGCTATTATTCACCTTGCCGGTAAAGCCCATGATCTTAAAAGCTTATTCAAACTTGAGGAATACTACCAGATAAATTTTGAATTAACTAAACAACTTTATGATGCTTTTTTAAAATCAGATATTGAAAAATTCATTTTTGTTAGTTCTGTAAAAGCTGCTACAGATTCTGTTGAGGGAATTTTAAATGAGAATATAAAACCTAATCCTCAAACACATTATGGCAAGTCAAAATTAATGGCAGAAGAGTATATAAAAAATCAGTACTTACCAAGTGGGAAAACTTATTATATTTTACGCCCCTGTATGACACATGGGCCTTTGAATAAAGGGAACTTAAATCTATTATACAAATTTGTAAAAAAAAGCATTCCCTATCCGCTTGCCGGATTTAATAACAAGCGGTCTTTTTTAAGTGTAGAAAACCTATGTTTTGTGATTAATGAATTAATTATACGCGATGATATTCCTGGCGGTATATATCAGGTTGCTGATGATGATGCTTTATCAACAAATGAAGTAGTATCTGTATTAGCTGGTTCATTAAATGTAAAACCCAGGCTATGGAAAATACCAAAGAACATCATTATGTTTTTAGCAAAAGTGGGGGACCTGCTACATTTGCCATTAACAACAGAACGCTTAAACAAACTCACAGAAAGTTATGTGGTAAGCAATCAAAAAATTAAAAGGGCACTTAATAAAGAGTTGCCTGTTACTGCTATTGAAGGCCTAAAAATTACAGCTGATTCATTTAATAAAGCTTAATTTTTGTAGTATAGATAAAGATAGCTTTTTGTAAAATATACTGTTTTAGCTACCCTGAAATAGAAAAAGCCTGCTATTGAGTAGTAATTATGGTAGATAAATGGCAATAAAATGGTACTGACTTATATTTTTGCCCCATTTTAACCCCAAAAATGGAAGCAAAATGATACCAAATGGTAGATAAATTATAGTAAATGATAGTTTTGCAGGGTCAAAATTTACTGTTAAATTCATTTTGTAAAGCTTAATTTTGAGGCCATAATTGGCAAGCCTATGCAAATACTTATACTATTCATTTTCTTTTTAATTCTATTCGCACTTGAGCTGGTTTATTTTAAAATAGCTGATAAGTATAATATCATTGATCATCCCAACCATCGCAGTTCACATACGCAGGTAACCATCAGGGGCGGAGGGATAATTTTTACTATAGCATTATTAGCTGGTTCTTTTTATTTAGAGTGGAACTATGGTTATTTTCTTACAGGTTTACTATTAATTAGCTTTATCAGTTTTATAGATGATATCAAAACAACCAGTAGAAGAATTAGGATCCTTTTCCATTTAGCGTCGGTTGCATTACTATTTTACCAGTTAGGCATGTATAATCTTCCATCTTATTGTATTTTGTTAGGATTTATATTAGTAATAGGAACAATAAATGCTGTCAATTTTATGGATGGAATTAACGGTATTACTGGCGGATATAGTTTAGTAACTTTACTGACCTTATACTATATTAATAAGTATGTCATTTTATTTACAGATCGTAATTATCTTATTATAAGTATTTTATCCTTGTTGGTTTTCAACTTTTTTAATTTCAGGACAAAAGCTAAATGTTTTGCTGGAGATGTTGGCAGTGTAAGCATAGCTTTTATTATTCTTTTTTTTCTGTTACAATTAATACTAAAAACCAGTAATCTGAATTATTTGCTTTTACTATTGGTTTACGGTTTGGATACAACAACGACAATTTTTTTTAGAGGTTTAAGGAAAGAAAATATTTTTGAGGCACATAGGAGTCATTTTTATCAATTTTTAGTTAACGAAAAAAAACAATCACATCTGTTAGTTGCTGGGTTGTATATGCTTCTACAGGGAGTAGTAAATATCATGCTAATCAACTTTCTCTCTGAGTCTGTATTTGTTTTGGTTTTATCAGTAATTATTACAATGCTGTTATTTATTATAGTTCGTTTATCTATTGAAGGTTCGCATAGGCTTATTAAGATTAAGTAATAGGTAATTTTATATACTATTTATAATTGTAGTTTTATTACTTTTGTTAACACTTAAATTTATCTGGTTTGTTTAATAGATAAATAAATGAACTTTCGAATTGGTTTAAAAAAGTTTAATAACAATCATATATACCTATATTAGGCTTTTATTAAAATGTATACTTGTAGAGATTTGGTGTTTTTTACTATTACTAACTATGAATTCATCCACTTTGTTTAATCAAATAAATATAGTACCACGTTGGATCATTTTTACGCTTGACTTATTGATTTGCTCTCTGTCATTGACAGTTGCTTATGCTATTAAATATAATTTTGATTTTTCTAATCTAAACTATACAGAATTTAGCAGGAATGCCCTAATTATATCTAGTATAAGTATAATCGTTTTTTTTGCTGTAAAAACTTATGCAGGAATAATCAGATACACCAGTGCACAGGATGCATTTAGAATTTTGTTGGCAGTGCTAATTAGCAACGGCTCATTTTTTTTAATTAATCTGATTGCTGTAGTATCTGCTAAGCAACCATTTATTTCAATAAATATATTGATAATTAATGGATTAGCCTGCTTTATATTAATGGTTACCTATAGGATATTAGTAAAATATTTCTTTCTTTATATAAAAAACCTAAAGCTGGATAAGCGTAGAGTGATAATTTATGGTGCAGGAGAGGCTGGTGTGGCTACAAAAAGGACATTAGATCATGACTATAAAGTAAATAAGAATATTATTGCATTTGTTGATGATGATCAAAGAAAAGTAGGAAAGACGATTGATGGCGTTAAAATATTAGATGCGATTGATTTACCTACACTCATACAAGAACATGAGTTTGATGAAATTATTTTTGCCTCTTATACTATACCTTCAGAACATAAAAATAGGATAGTTGACATTTGCCTCGAAAATGATATTAAAGTGTTGAATATTCCTCCGCACGAAGCGTGGACAAGCGGAAAATTACAGCCAACTCAAATACAAAAAATTAATATCGAAGATCTCTTAAACAGGAAATCTATTGAAATTGATATAACTGCTATTCAAAATGAATTAAAAGGAAAAAGAATATTAATAACTGGGGCCGCAGGTTCCATTGGAAGTGAAATAGTAAGGCAGTTACTGAAGTTTGATACCGGATTGATTATTATGTGCGATCAATCTGAGACCGCTCTTCATCATTTATATCTTGAAATTGAAGAAACGCATACTGATTTAAATTTTCATGCCTTTATTGGTGATGTAAGGGATGAAGCGAGGATGCAGCATTTATTTGAGACTTATAAGCCTCATTATGTATATCACGCGGCCGCATATAAGCATGTTCCATTGATGGAAGATAACCCGGCCGAAGCTGTAAAAACCAATGTATTAGGCACGAAAACAATAGCCGATCTATCTGTAAAATATGCAGTACAAAAATTTGTAATGATATCTACAGATAAAGCGGTTAATCCCACAAATGTAATGGGCGCTTCAAAAAGAATAGCTGAAATATATGTACAATCCTTAAATAAGTCATTATCTAATAGAGAGGTTAATTTTAAAAATGGCTTAAGTCATTTGAATCATGCCAGGTCAAACACCAGGTTTATTACTACACGGTTTGGCAACGTATTAGGTTCAAATGGTTCAGTTATTCCCAGGTTTAAGCAACAGATAGAAAAGGGTGGGCCGGTTACGGTAACCCATCCTGAAATAACAAGATATTTTATGACTATACCTGAAGCTTGCAGGTTAGTGTTAGAAGCGGGCTGCATGGGTAAGGGTGGTGAGATTTATATTTTTGACATGGGTAAATCTGTGAAAATTATTGAATTAGCTAAAACAATGATACGTCTGGCTGGATTGATCCCTAATACTGATATAAAAATTGAATATACAGGATTAAGACCAGGAGAGAAATTATTTGAAGAATTACTTAATGATAATGAGAACACTATGCCTACCCATCATGAAAAAATTATGATAGGGAAAGTAAGAGAATTTTTGTTTAATGAGGTTGAAAGCCAAATATATAATTTAATCCATCACGCCAAGGATAACGATGACCAGGGTGTAGTAAAAATGATGAAACAAATCGTACATGAATTTAAAAGCAAGAATTCTGTTTTTGAAGAGTTAGATATAAATAATGTTGTTAATGAATAAAAAGTTACTCCTCATTTTATTACCCTTTATTCTTATTCTGTCTTGTAATACACATGTTAAAAGTACAGCAGTGGTGTATAATAATGATTTTGAATCAGGAGATCTCTCTAACATTAAAGGCGGCCTGCTGGGGCAGTTTAATGGGTCTAAGGTACTTGGACAATTTAATAATGGAGATTTTACCCTTTCAGTAAATAATTTACCCCAGCACGATTTGATCACGGTTTCTTTCGATTTATATATTCATGATAACTGGAGAGGCGATCTTTTACCGGACGGACCTGAGATTTGGCAAATGCTGATTGACGGATCGCCTTATATTAACACAACATTTTCTAATCTAGGTTGTCTCCCCGGTAATCTTTGTCCGCCTCAATCTTATCCGGCTAATTATCCAAATAGTTATAATAATCCCAGGGCTGGGGCATACAGAACTGATTTGCCTGGTGTTTGCAGTATGAAAACTGTTTCAAATGGCACAACGATGTATAAAATTACAAAGACTTTTAGCCATTCAGGTAAAACTATATCCTTAGAATGCTTAGATAAATTAGATCAAAAAGATTATACAAACCCAACATGTGAGAAAAGTTGGTCTGTAGATAATATAATCATACAAGCAATTACATTATGAAGATCATAAAGGGTGCTGCTATAGGCATAATAATGATTTTGGTTCAATTTAATCTTCATGGTCAATCATTACCTGTAGGCACTACAGCTATAGAAGATTATTATAGAAGAGCCCAATTATTGGGTGCTGCAGATACAAATGTTTCTTTTACAGTTCGGCCGGTTTTTCCTGATCTTATCAATAAGCGAACAACTGTTTTTTATCCAGATAGCAGCGAGCGCCGATACAACCTCATGAATGCAAAAAGTTCCTGGCAATCGGATGATAAAAAATTAAAAATAAGCCTTTTACCTTTAAACCTTCAAACACAATTTAATTCAGCTTATCCTTATGGTTGGAATGATGGGGCAATGATACCTGCTAAAGGATTACAAACACTAATAAGTGCTGGTGTTTTTGCGCAATTTGGACCTTTAACCATTCAATTAAGGCCGGAATTTGTATCAGCTCAAAACTCTAATTTGACCTTCGACCCAAAGGCATATGATGTTATTTTTGCCCGTTACTATGATATTTATAATAATATTGATCTACCAGTTAGATTTGGCACAAGTAGTTACACGAGAGCATATTGGGGGCAAAGCAGCATAAGATTAAACTATAAGTCTTTATCTTTTGGTTTATCCACAGAAAATTTGTGGTGGGGACCAGGAATACAAAGCTCTTTGTTAATGAGCAACACTGCTCCTGGTTTTCCACATTTAACTTTAAATACGTTGCGACCCCTAAAAACACCGATCGGATCTTTTGAAGGGCAAATAATTGCCGGTGGGTTGAGGAATTCAGGGTTTCCACCGTTAGAGCCAGATCATTATTATTTTGGGACAGACTTATATGTTCCTAAACCTAACAATTGGAGGTATTTAGCAGGAATTGTTATAACATGGCAGCCTAAGTGGGTTCCGGGCTTATTTTTAGGGTATGATAAAACCTCACAGACCTACGGAAAGGATTTAAGCGGCCTTAAAGATTATTTACCATTGTTTTCTCCTGTTAAGAAAACCAGCGCTCCTGATAATTCACTTAATCAACCTGATCAGCTAAGTGCTGTATTTATGCGTTGGTTATGGACGCAAGAACATGCGGAAATTTATTTTGAATGGGGGCAATATAATAATACTCAGGATCTTATGCAGACATTATTAGCGCCAAATAACTCACGCGCTTACATTTTTGGTGTCAGAAAGCTTTTACCTTTCAAAAAATCCGACAATGAAAATATTTTGATTGGCGTTGAAGTTACTCAGCTTCAGGAAAATTCCATATCAAATATAAAAAATGGAACAGAATGGTATGTAAGTCAAAGTATAAGGCAAGGTTATACCAATTATGGGCAGGAATTAGGCGCAGGGATAGGACCTGGTGCTAACTTGCAAACAATAGAAGTTAGTTGGGTAAAAGGGCTTAAAAAAATAGGTTTACAGTTTGATCGGTATGTGCATAATAATGACTTTTACTA
Organism: Mucilaginibacter sp.; assembly: GCA_028287805.1. GTDB lineage: Bacteria > Bacteroidota > Bacteroidia > Sphingobacteriales > Sphingobacteriaceae > Mucilaginibacter. The sequence continues at coordinate 473 of JAQBOY010000333.1, read as the reverse complement.
CTATGTATTTACGGATACTCAGGATTATACCAGGCATTGGGTAGATTTAAGTTTGGCCGCTATGGGAGAGTGGAACTATAAAAATTTGATTTTTAATGTTAAAATTCAAGGTATTCAATCCCGAAACTATCAATGGGCTTTATCAACTCTAAATGGAAATGATTATAGCTTTACAAACCAAACTAATAAATTTAATCTGCAAATTCAAACGGGAGTTACCTACAGGTTTTAATCGTTAGCGATAAAATGAAGAAAATATTTTTTATATCAAGCATAATAAGTGCATTTATTTTTTTGTTGCCGGTAAAAATGAATGCCCAATCCTTGCCTGTAGGGTCGGCTGTTCTTGACGATTATTATAGAATGATGCAACTGCTTGGAAAAGTTGATTCAAATGTATCTTTCACGGTTCGCCCCATTCTTTCTGCTTCTACATTAAAAGTCCCTGATGTATTCGACCCTGATAGCTTACT
>JAQBOY010000325.1 GCA_028287805.1 Mucilaginibacter sp. | reverse complement strand
TGTTATTATAATGCAAAACAATATTTAATTTTTTAATAAGACACTATATCTTATTGGATGATGTTCTTAATATAATTTCGGTTTGCATTTGCTCGGTTACAAATTCTGTTACCGGCCGTTTACTTTCAATAGTTTGAATCAATATTTCGGTAGCCATTTGCCCCATTTGAAACGCCGGCTGCCTTATTACCGTTAAAGGCGGATCAAAAAGTTCGGCTACATCAGAGTTTGTAAAGCCTATTAACGCAATATCATTCGGTACTTTTAATCCTGATTTTTTTAATACGAAAATACAACTGGTTGTAAGTCTGTCACTTGCAATAAATATAGCCTCAGGCCGGTTTGGCATGGTTATCAGTTCATTTACGGCTAATTCCACTTCTTCCTGTATCATACCACCATGATCGCAATGCTTTACGTATTCAGGCTTAAATGGTATACTATATTTATCCAGGGCGGCTTTATAACCATCAAGCCGTTCGCGGCTTATTAAAAGATTATTGGAATTAGTTAAATGAGCTATTTTGGTAAACCCCTTATTTATTAAAAGCTCCACCCCGTCAAAAGATCCTTTAAAGTTATTTGCCGTTACCTTATGTGTTTCTATGTCCGCGGCAACCCTGTCAAAAAATACGATCGGAAACCCTTTATCATGTAAATATTTAAACTGAGAGGTATCTGTGGTTCCGGCCGAAAGGGAAACCAACAAGCCGTCAACATGCCTTGAAAGTAAGTATTGAATATTTGCTTCCTCACGAGCAGGAGACTCATGAGTTTGGCTAATAATTACGTGATACCCCCTGTTGTAAGCAATAGATTCTATTCCATTAATTGCTTGTGAAAAATAGTTGTTCGCTACTTCACAAACCACTACACCAATTGAATGGCTCTTTTGCTCCTTCAAGCTTAACGCAATTGGATTTGGACGATAATTTATTCTTTCGGCATATTCCAGAACCATTTTTTTTGTTTCGGCACCTATTTCATAACTGCCATTTAAAGCTCTTGAAACTGTTGAGGTTGAAAGCCCAAGAGCCTTGGCAATATCCTTTATTGTATAAGATTCAAACATAAATGGTTATTTATAGGAATAGTTATAACAGAGAGTGAACAGGTAGATCATAAAATTAAATGGTGAAATAGGTTTTTTTTCATGACTAAATTACAATTTAAATTGATTGATAAATTAATTTTTAAAAAGCAGCTATTTTTCAGTGAGACTTTTTTCTGAAAAAAAAGCCTCACTGAATGTCTCACTAAAGTTTTGCGAATCCGCACATATCTTGCGTTTTGCCGAAAATGAAAAAAGCCTGTAAATCAATGATCTACAGGCTTTTGATGTGTTTTGATTGTCTTATCAGCGGTGAGGGAGGGATTCGAACCCTCGGTACAGTTTCCCGTACGTCAGTTTAGCAAACTGATCCTTTCGGCCTCTCAGGCACCTCACCATTATTTCAATAAAACCCTTTTTTTCAGGGACTGCAAATATAGCAATTAGGATAAGTTGACAAAAAAAATTATTGGAAATGTTGTAAGGGGTTGTAAATGTTGGAAATAAGGTGAATTATTCATCACTAATTGCCTTTAAAATGCTTAAAACCATTACAACTTCAATTCTAATAATCCATGCGTACATGATAAATACTCATGAGCATTCGTTTAAATATAATTTTAATCGTTTCTAAATCTTTTAGGGTTATATTACTGTTTTTTAGCTGATTTTGGTCCAGCTTATATTTTACAATACGGTCAACCAGACTACTGATTGATTTTTCATCGGGTTCTTTTAATGAACGTGATGCCGCTTCAACAGAATCGGCCAGCATTAAAACACCACCTTCTTTTGAAAAAGGTATAGGCCCGGGATACCTGAAAATATTCTCATTAATAAATTTTTCCGGGAAATTTTTTAAAAACGACTGGTAAAAATAATCAACCCGCGTATCGCCATGATGGGTACGTATAAAATCGATCACAATTTCGGGTAAATTAGCTTTTTCGGCCATTTCAATACCTTTGCTAACGTGCCTGATGATAATTTGCGCGCTCTCCTCATAGGGCAGCTTATCATGCGGATTAAACCCGGAGCTTTGATTCTCTATAAAAAACAAAGGGTTTTCCATCTTTCCTATATCATGATACAAAGCCCCTGCCCTAACCAGTAAAGCATTACCGCCAATGGCATAAATAGCATTTTCGGCCAGGTTAGCTACCTGTAGTGAATGCTGGAATGTTCCGGGTGCTGTAAAAGCCATTTCACGCAGTAAAGGAGCATTGGTATTGGTTAGTTCGATGAGGGTAATATCTGAAGTAAGCGCAAATACTTTTTCAAAAATATAAATTAGCGGATAAGCCAGCAAGGTTAACAGCACGCTTACTATAAATGGAACAAACCCTAACCAGTCTATATTTAAAAAACTCCCCTCACGTATCAGCGAAATGCCTAAATAAGCAACAAAGTAGGTGAAAGTAATAATGAGAGCGGATATTAAAAACTGCTCGCGCCTAACCAGATTTTTTATGCTATAGATGGAAACCATACCGGCGGTGATCTCAAAATAAGCAAATTCAAAACTGTTAGGAACAAAAAAACCGGCTATAAGTACTACCAGCAAATGTATATTTAAAGCTAAACGGGTATCAAATAATATACGGATAATGATAGGTACAATGCAATAAGGTATATAATATAAATTAGGCAATTGCAGCTTAATAGCCATTGACAGGGTGAATAACATGGCGGTAATAACCAATAGTATTAAGCTCACCAGCCGGTTATCATCATAAATATCACGCCTGAACAGGTACAAAAATATCATCAGCAAGGTAATGGTAATAGCAACTAATAATGATTGCCCCAGCAATACCAGGTTATAATCGCCATTTACACGTGCATTATCTTCAAAAGCCTTTTTGTATGACGCTAATTTTTGGTATACCTCATCATTTACTACGGAGCCTTTAGCTACAATTACCTCACCTTTTTGTACCATGCCATGAGTTAAAAGCAATCCTTCCAGCACCTCTTTTTCAAGCCTTGTTGTTAATTTATCATCATAAATTAAATTACTTTGAATCCTGTTTTGCAGCAGGTCTAATAAAAAAGCTTTATCAATATCCTTCCGCTTACTTAATTCCTGGTCGAAATAGGCCATTGCTTTTTCTTTTGTAAACAATTCAGCCGTATTTTTATCTGTAGCTATATTTTTGCTTAATATCGTTATAAGATAATTCTCGGTATTTTGCTGATACTTTTTGTTTAAGCTTAATACCCCCCTGTCATATATTTCCTTTAATAATGTGCTTCCCGCTAAAATGTAACTAGCTTTTTGCCGATCATTGATGCCGGAATTATGCCATTTAATTTCAAGGTCAGTTTTAAATCCTTCTATTTGTTGCTCTCCTATACTTTCATTAAACTGATATATAGGCGTTATACTTGCCAGGGCAGTCTTTTTATCGCTTTCAATTTCCTGCGGGGTTTTTAGTATAGCGAAGTTATAGGGCGATATCAGGTCCTTTTGGTTCCATATACGCCCCTTTTCAATTTCATAGCTAAATTTTGCCTGCTTGGGTAATGCATATACAATCAGGAAAATACTGACTATCATCATTAAAAACTTCAAATTGCGGGCGTATTTGCGCAATAAAGCCTTTTGGCGCGAAGAAGATAGTGTTGCCATTTATTTAAATAACCGCTCAAAAATAATATAAGTTTCGGTTATATTATTTTTTCTTGTTTTTATCAGAAAAATATGATATCTTTATGATATCAATTTAAATCACCTTAATTATGAATACTGAAAAAACAATCAACCCTCCTTCCGGTTATGCAGCGTTTATATTATTCCTGGCATTGTTTGCCGCCATAATATTGTTAATTGTTGCAGAGGCTTTTACTATAGCTGTAATTATTGGAATAATAAATTTTGTTTTTGTTTTACCGGGCCTTGTTATTGTAAATCCAAATGAATCAAAAGTGCTTACACTTTTTGGCAGCTATGTAGGTACTGTTAAAAAGGACGGATTCTTTTGGGTAAACCCTTTTACTGTAAAGAAGAAGATTTCGCTAAGAGCGTTTAATTTAAATGGGCAGCAGCTTAAAGTAAATGACAGTGTAGGTAACCCTATTGAAATTGCAGCTGTAATTGTTTGGCAAATTAAAGATACCGCGAGTGCTGTTTTTGCGGTTGAAAATTACCTGCAATATGTAAATATACAAAGTGAGGCAGCAGTAAGGCACCTGGCTAATTCTTTTCCATATGATAATATTGAAGACGAAACCGCGAGTATTACATTAAGAGGCGGCGCTGAACAGGTGAGTCATTTGCTGGAAAAAGAGTTGAATGAAAGGCTGGACCGTGCCGGTATTGAAGTATTGGAAGCCCGGATATCACATTTAGCCTACGCGCCTGAAATTGCCCACACTATGCTGCAACGCCAGCAGGCATCAGCTATTATCTCTGCCCGCAGACTGATTGTTGAAGGTGCGGTTGGCATGGTTGAAATGGCTTTAAAGCGCTTGTCTGAAAATAACATTGTTGACCTGGATGAAGAACGTAAAGCGGCAATGGTAAGTAACCTGCTGGTTGTGTTATGTGGCGACCGTAGTGTAAATCCAGTGGTTAACACCGGCACTTTATATCATTAAACCAATGTATAAAACAATTGACACTAAACAGCCCAATGAACTGCTATTGTTAAGGCAGGGCTGGATAAATCCGGAGTTTGAATTAACTGATAAAGTTTATAGCTATGGTAAATTAACGTACAACGGTATTTTAAGGCGTAACGCTATGGCTATAGCTGCTGATAATACCTGGCAATTTAAATTTGGACCTGTTTTTAGCAGAATGCTATTGATCACTGATCAATCAGGTGCAATTATTGGGGAAACAAAACGGAAATTTTTTAGCCGCAGCAGAACATTAACCTTACAAAACGGGTTTCTGGCCAAATTTTACCGGCCGTCAATCTGGTCAAGAGAATGGGTTTGGGAGTCGGCTGAATACGGTGTAATTATCCGAATGAAAAGTTATCCTTTACAATTTAAGGATAAAATTGCTACAGAACAATCAATGGCGCCTGCAGCATTAATTCCTTTATTAATATTCTTAGGTGCTCATTTAATTATTTTAGAAAGAAGAAGAAGGGCTGCCCGTTAACTATTATGGCTGAAAAAAAGGCATTTGTATTAAGAATAAATCCTGAAGTATTAAAGGAAATAGAGATCTGGGCCGCTGATGAGTTTAGAAGCACCAATGGCCAGATAGAGTATCTGCTGCAACAAACTTTGCTTGCACGCAAAAAAACCACCAAAAAGAAAAAAATAACTGATTAACAACAGTATATCTATTTATTATGCACGCATAGTAAATACACTCCTGTAAAAACGTTAAATTTGCAGGCCAGCTCAATAAATACATGAAAGAAGTAGTCATCGTTTCGGCCACACGTACGCCTATAGGCAGCTTTGGAGGTAGTTTATCATCACTTACTGCAACACAGTTAGGTAGCATTGCTATTAAGTCAGCTGTCGAAAAGTCTGGGCTAAAACCTGAACAAATACAGGAAGTTTACATGGGTAATGTAATGGCTGCCAACTTAGGTCAGGCGCCCGCAACCCAGGCAGCTATATTTGCAGGGCTACCTTACCTGCCTGCTACTACGGTGAATAAAGTTTGCGCATCCGGAATGAAAGCGGTTATGCTGGCTGCCCAAAGCATCGCCCTGGGCCAAAATGATATTGTGCTTGCCGGTGGTATGGAAAGCATGAGCAACGTACCTTATTATTTAGATAAGGCGCGTAATGGCTACCGCTTAGGCAACGGCCAAATTACTGATGGCTTAGTTAAAGACGGCTTATGGGATGTTTATAATGATTATC